>NZ_LZKD01000189.1:0-2282 GCF_001668695.1 Mycobacterium sp. E2497 | reverse complement strand
GACCAGCCGTACTGGGGGAATCAGGTCAAGCGCCTCAAGGTGGGAACCGCCCGGCGCTTCTCGGAAACCACCGAGAAATCGCTTGTCGCGGACCTCCGCGAGATCCTCGCCCCGGAATACGCGGCCCGCGCCCGCGAACTCGCCGCCCGGATGACCGCCCCCGGGGAGAGCGTCGCCAGGGCCGCCGATCTGTTGGAGAAGGCCGCCCGGGAGAAAGCCTCTAGCTGAAGCGATGCTTAACGGGCCGGCTTGATCAGCAGGCCCTGCCCCGTGGGCAACGCGCAGATCTTCACGCCCAGTTCGTTCGCCACCTCATCCATGGCGGCGCGCTGCTCGTCACGCCCCCGGTTGGCGTAGTCGTCGAGAAGCACGAAGGCTCCCGGTGTGAGCCGTGGCCAGAAATAGCGCAGCGCGGCGACTTCCGGTGGGGCGCAGTTCATGTCGATGTGCAGGTACGCGATGGCGGTCGCGTCGACCTCGTCGAGCGTCTCCGGCACCGCGCCGACGATGATGCGGTGGTTTTGCCACTCCGCGAAATTCGCGCGAACGCTTTCGACCCCGCTGGCATACATCCCGTTACGCAGGTGATCTTCGCTGATCTCCAATGCCCCGGACCGGCGTTCGTTCTCGGTGACGAAGCGCGGGTCGAGTCCGGCGAATGTGTCGAGCAAGTAGAACGTCTTGCCCAGTCCGTCCCAGTCCAGGTACTCCATGATGGCGCTGCTCAAGAACCCGTAGCTGACGCCGCATTCGACGAAGTCGCCGTCGAGCTTGCTGGCGCTGCGCGCCGCCCACAGCCCGACGTGCACACGCCACTGCCACTGGTACCAATCCTCTTTGCCCAGGGAGCGGGCGCCGCGCCGGTAGGCGCGCTGGAACTCCGGATCGTCCAGGAACGCGTGATAGTTGTTGAACGTGACCAGCGCGTCGTTGGCGTAGACGTCGGGAAGGATGGTCCGCGCGAGCCAATACTCGGTGCGTACCCACCACATCCGCAGGCGGGTTCCAGTTGTCAGCCCTGATGCCACGGCGGCAACCATAACACTGGCGGACCGATCGTTTGCGACAAATCCGAGGGGCTCACCGGGTCACCGGGCCGGATGGCAAAGTTCGTGAAAGCCACGGAATTTCGCTCATCCGTTCAGACGCACAGGACAGGTCAGCCGGACGCCGTCTACTTGCGCCACAACACGCCGGTCCCGTCGATCTCGACGATCTCCGCGGTCACGCCGTGCTTCGTCCGATAGTCCGTCACCGCTTGCTCGCACGCCTTGATCGCGTGGTAGTCGTCGACGATGCAGAAGCCACCGGGTGACAGCCGCGGATAAAGCGCATCGAGCGCCTGGATCGTCGACTCGTACAGGTCGCCGTCCAGCCGCAGCACGGAGATGCGATCGATAGGCGCATCCTGCAGCGTGTCCTTGAACCAGCCGGGGACGAACCGAACCTGGTCGTCCAGCAACCCGTAACGCTCGAAATTGGCCCGCACTTCGGCTTCGGGCACCCCCAGGATCCGCGCGTGCCGGTGCAGCGTAATCCCTTTGTCCTGCTTGTAGTTCGCGACGTCCGGGGGCGGTACGCCGGCAAACGAGTCGCACAGCCACACGCAACGCTTCTCGTCGCCGTAGGCGGCCAGCACCGCGCGCATCAAGATCGACGCCCCGCCACGCCACACGCCACACTCGACCAGGTCGCCGGGGACGTCTTCCTCCAGCACAGTCTCCACGCAATGCTGCAGGCTGGTCAGCCGCTGCATGCCGATCATCGTCAGGGCGTCCGCCGGCCAGTCGAGACCCAGGTCGCGGGCATGCTTGTTGAACGGGCGCTTGCGCACCAGCATGAAATTGCGGGTGCTGAACAGGGGGCGTCCCAAGCGGTACCAGCCCACCGGCACCAGCTCGTCGTTGCCATACCTGGTCAAGTCGCGCCGGAGCAAGTCGAGGTATGCAAACCGCGTGTCGTGATCAGTCACGGCCAAAGTTGCCCCTTAATCCGCAAGTCGATAGTCCCGTCAAGAGCCTAGACGCCCCTCGAGGCGCTCAAGGCGTTTCGCAGTCTATCCATCAACTTGGCCCGCATTGCCAAACTTGGACGCCGAGTCACCGCGGCAGCTCAGCGACGCGGCTCCGCTGCGGCGGGGCGCTCGCAACGTCCCGAGCCGGCAAAATTCTCCAGCAGATCGACGGCGCGTCCGACGCTCTCGGAAGGCTTGCTCATCCGGCTGGAGATCTCTCGCGCACGAGCGGTGTACTCGGGGGTCAGGATCTTGCGCAGGTCTTTGA
>NZ_LZKD01000188.1:0-1416 GCF_001668695.1 Mycobacterium sp. E2497 | reverse complement strand
CACCAACTTGTTGAATTGGGAGCAAGAGAGCGTGGCCTGCAGCCATGCTTCTCTAGGCGGTGGCCGGCTCCGCTCGACGCGCACCTGTCACCGGTAGGGGTTGACTTAGTAGTGACCTGCGTCCGGTCATCGCCGCAAACGAGGAGTGGCTTGAGAGAGGCCTGCTAAGCCGAAAGTTGATGTGCCCTCCTCGCTTTCAACATATCGAAGTGAGGAGTGAGACATGTCAGCGGTATTAACCATCGACCGACGGGTGGTGATCGCCATCGACCCCCACAAAGCGTCGTGGACCGCCGTCGCAGTCGGCGAGTCTCTGCAGCCCTTGGCCACCTTGCGGGTATCGGTCAGCCGGGACGGCTACCGGTCACTGCGCCGCTTCGCGCGCGCCTGGCACGCCAGCATGTGGGCCATCGAGGGGGCGCACGGAATGGGCGCTCCGTTGACCGCCCAGCTGGTCCACGATGGAGTGGACGTCATGGACGTTCCCGCCAAACTCGCTGCCCGCGTACGGCTTCTGTCCACCGGGCACGGTCGTAAGAACGACGACGCCGACGCCGTGTCGGTCGGGATCGCCGCTCTCAACGCCGCCCACCTCACGACGGTCACCGTCGATGACGCCGCGACCGCGCTACGAGCAATAGTCGAACACCGCGAGGATCTGGTGAAGACCCGCACTCAAACCATCAACCGGCTGCACGTCCTGCTCACCAAGCTGAGCCCCGGCGGAGCATCGGGCACTTTGACCGCCGAACGTGCCGCTACGCTGCTAGGCGCGATCCGTCCCCGAGATGCCGCCGCTAAGGCATTGCGCGCCTTGGCCGTCGACATGGTGGCCGAAGTCCGTCACCTCGACCGCCGCATTGCCAAGGCCGCTGGCGACATCCAGTCCGCGGTCACCACCTCGGGCACCACCCTCACCGAGCTGCACGGCATCGGAACAGTCTCGGCCGCCAAGATCATCAGCCGCGTCGGACACGTCCACCGATTCCGCTCAGCAGCCGCCTTCGCCACCTACACCGGCACCGCCCCCATCGAGGTGTCCTCCGGCGACGTCGTCCGCCACCGGCTCTCCCGCGCAGGTGACCGCCAGCTCAACGCCTGTCTGCACGTCATGGCGCTCACCCAGATCCGCTCCGACACCCCCGGCCGGACCTACTACCAGCGCAAACGATCCGAAGGGAAGAGCAAACGCGAGGCCATGCGCTGCCTCAAACGACGCCTCTCCGACGCCGTCTACCGACAACTAACCCGCGATGCCCACCCAGACGAGGCGGACCCGGGAGGACACTCGGGGGCGACTCTGTTGTCTCGCGCGATCGGCTAATACCCCGTACACCGACACTTCAGACAAGTCACTTCCCGGGCCCGCAATCACACGCTACAACCAACACCCTTGACACAGAGAGGCGTCACTAC
>NZ_LZKD01000187.1:0-872 GCF_001668695.1 Mycobacterium sp. E2497 | reverse complement strand
TGCGCCCACAGGAAGTAGCGGTGCAGGGGATAGGTGATGTCGATCCCGATGCCGCCGTGGACGTGCTGGGCGGTGGCTCCGGTGCCCGCGTACGCGACGCTGGTGCTGGGCGCCGACCCGATCGCTCGGCACGGCAATTCCGAACAGCGGCAACGCTTCCTGCCGGGCGTCGTCGCCGGGCACCGCATCCTGACCGCGGGGCTGGCCGAGCCGGGCCGCTCCGACGCGGCGGCACCCGCCACCACCGCGCGGCGCGATGGCGGCGACTGGCGGCTCGACGGCGCCAAGGAGCTGGTTCCGGCCGCCCAGATCGCCGACACGGTGCTGATCCCGGCGTCGATGGAGGACGGGCAGGTCGGGCTGTTCCTGGTGGCGGCCGACGGCCGCGGCGTCGAGATCCGGCCGGTGGAGACCACCAACCACGAACCGCACGCCGACGTATACCTCGACGGCGCAACGGTGTCCGACGCCGACCGGCTGGCCGGGGCGGGCCTGATCGAGTCGTTGCATTCCCGCGCGCTGGTCGCCCTCTGCGCGGTCCAGCTGGGCGTCGCGGAGCGGGCCCTGCGGATCGCGGCCGAATACACCACGGGCCGGGAGCAATTCGGCCGGCCCATCGGCAGCTTCCAGGCCGTGCAGCAGCGGATGGCCGACGCGTTCATCGATGTCGAGGCGATCCGGTGGACCACGTGGCACGCGGCGTGGCTGATCGCGCACGGCCGGACCTTGAAAGAGACCCGCCGCGCCGCCCGCATCGCCAAGTTCTGGGCCGCGGAGGCCGGCGCGCGCGTCGTCGCCACCGCCCAGCACGTCCACGGCGGCATCGGGATCGACATCACCTATCCCCTGCACCGCTACTTCCTGTGGGCCAA
>NZ_LZKD01000186.1:0-6458 GCF_001668695.1 Mycobacterium sp. E2497 | reverse complement strand
AGCTGAACGCCGACCACGGCCCGCGCGGTGGACAGCGGCCGGGCGAGGGCCAGGTATTTGGGGACCAGCTCGCCGAACACCATCGACACCGAGGTGACGACGACCAGAGCCAGCAACGCCATGATGGCGTCGGCCACCCGGTCGGAAATCCCGATCGCGTCGAACCACGGGTGCGGCAGGTTGGCCAGCATCGGATCGGTCAGGTAACCGGCCGCCAAAGTGGTGGCGGAGATGCCGAGTTGGGCGCCGGACAGCTGAAACGACAACTTGTGGTGCGCGCGCCGGATCGCGCGGTCACGACGGCCGCCGCCGCGGGCGTTGGCCTCGACTGCGCTGCGGTCCAGCGTCGTCAGCGAGAACTCGGCGGCGACGAAGACGGCGTTGCCGAAGATGAGCAGGGCGATGGCCAGAACGCTGATCACGGTGACGGTGGCGTTCATGAATCACCGCCGCCCGCCGGCCGACGGGCCGTTCGGGAAGGCTCCGCATCGGGGGATTCGTCCGACGACCGCCGCGCCCGAAAGCCCATGGCCTGCATGGGTGCCTGCGGCACGTCGATCCCTTCACTGCCTGGAGCCGGTGCGGACGCGGTCGCCTCCGTCGTTGCTGATTTATGGTAGCCGGGTGGCTCCCGCCCGCGGCCGACCACCGCTTTGGGGTGCGTCCTGCCACACGGCGGCCGACCCGACTATGGGTTGCCTAACCTTACCCCGCTAGGCTGGGCGCACTATGGCGTCCGAAGCCCCACCCGAAGCCCGATCGGCCCAGATCCTGCCCCGCGAGCGCCTCGACCTCGCCGAGGAGATCGCAAGCATCGCCCGGCCCCCGCTTCCCGGGCTGGATCCGCCTTTCGCGTTGCGCGTCGCGGAGCGCGCGGATGCGGCCATGGTGTCGGAATGGATGAACCGTCCGCACCTGGCGGCGGCCTGGGAATACGACTGGCCGACGCCCCGCTGGGAGCGTCATCTCGGCGCACAACTCGACGGGACGTACTCGCTGCCGCTGCTCGGGAGCATCGGCGGCGCCGATTGCGCATACCTCGAAATATATTGGGGTGCAAAGGATCTCATTTCGCAGTATTACGACGCCGGACCCTACGACGTGGGGGTGCACGCCGCCATCGCCGACCCGGCCCTGGTGAACCGGGGGCTGGGCCTGGCGCTCCTGCCGCGGATCATCGCCAGCGTCTTCTCGATGGAGCCGCGTTGCCGCCGGATCATGTTCGATCCCGATCACCGCAACACCGCGGCGCGCCGACTGTGCGAGGCCGTCGGATGCGCGTTCCTCGGCGAGCACGACACGACGAACCGGCGCATGTCGCTATACGCGCTGGAACGCCCGACCCCCGACGCATGATCGGCGTGGGCGACGCGGCGGCTCACCAGCCGAGCGGCAGCGGATGGCCCTCGGCGAAGCCCGCGGCGGACTGCACGCCGACGACGGCCCGCTCGTAGAGTTCGGTCAGGTTCGCCGCGCCGACGTAGGTGCAGGTGCTGCGCACGCCCGAGGTGATGTGGTCGATCAGGTCCTCGACTCCGCCGCGGTCCGGGTCGAGCCCCATGCGCGACGTCGAAATGCCCTCCTCGAACAGCGCTTTGCGGGCGCGGTCGAACGCGGTGTCGGCGCCGCTGCGGGCCACCACCGCGCGCTTGGACGCCATGCCGTAGCTCTCCTTATAGGGCTGGTCGTCGCGGTCGCGCATCAGGTCACCGGGCGATTCGTAGGTCCCGGCGAACCACGACCCGATCATCACGTTGGACGCCCCGGCGACCAGGGCCAAGGCCACGTCCCGCGGATGCCGGACGCCGCCGTCGGCCCAGACATGTCCGCCCAATTGCCTTGCCGCCGAAGCGCATTCGACCACGGTCGAGAATTGCGGGCGCCCCACCGCGGTCATCATCCGGGTGGTGCACATCGCCCCGGGACCCACGCCGACCTTGACGATGTTCGCCCCGGCGCCCAGCAGATCGCGGGTGCCTTCGGCGGAGACGACGTTGCCCGCCACCAGCGGCACCCCGAGCTCGAGCGATGCGACCGTGCGGATCGCGTCGAGCGTCTTGACCTGGTGCCCGTGTGCGGTATCGATGACCAGCACGTCGACACCCGCCTCGGCCAGGGAACGCGCCTTGGCCCCAACGTCGCCGTTGATGCCGACGGCCGCGCCCACCCGCAAACACCCGCGGGCGTCGACCGCCGGGGTGTAGAGCCCGGTCCGCACCGCCCCGGTGCGGGTCAGCACCCCCGCCAGCGTGCCGTCGGCGTTCGTCACCACCGCGACCCCGATCGGGGCGTGCTCGAGCAGGTCGAAGACCTTGCGCGGCTCGGTGCCGACCGGGGCCGTGACGAAATCGGTGCTGGCGACGTCGCGCACCCTGGTGAAGCGGTCCACACCGAGGCAGCTCGATTCGCTCACCAGCCCCATCGGGCGGCCCTCGAAGACGACGACGGCGACCCCGTGCGCGCGCTTGTGGATCAACGCGGTGGCATCCGACACCGAATCCTCGGGCGCCAGCACCACCGGGGTGTCGAGCACCAGATCGCGGCTCTTGACGAACTCCACCGTCTGCTGCACCGCGGTGATCGGGATGTCCTGGGGCAGGACGACCAGCCCGCCCCGCCGCGCCACCGTCTCGGCCATCCGGCGCCCGGCCACCGCGGTCATGTTGGCGACCACCACCGGGATGGTGGTGCCCGAGCCGTCGTTGGTGGACAGGTCGACATCGAAGCGTGACGCGACCTCCGACCGGTTCGGCATGACGAAGACGTCGTTGTAGGTCAGGTCGTACCCGGGTCCATGCCCGTCCAGGAATCTCATCGCAGTGCGTGTACCCCGTTATGCCTAAGCGGGCACTTCGCTGTGGTCGCCGCTCCACAGCGTGTGGAAACGCTTGTCCGGGTCGTCGTCGATGCGGCCATAGGTGTGCGCGCCGAAGAAGTCCCGCAGCCCCTGGGTCAGCGCCGCGGGGAGGCGCTCGGTGCGCAGGGCGTCGTAGTAGGACAGCGCGGAGGAGAAGCCCGGGACCGGGATGCCCAGCTGTGTGGCCGTCACGACGACGCGCCGCCAGCCGTCGATCGCGGCCTCGATCGCGCTGCGGAAGTAGGGGGCGACGATCAGCGTCGGCAGGTCGGGGTCCTCGTCGAACGCCTCCTTGATGCGGTTGAGGAACTTCGCCCGGATGATGCATCCGCCGCGCCAGATGGTGGCGAGATCGCCCGGGGTGATGCCCCAGTCGTATTCGGCGCTGCCGGCCTGGATCTGGTTGAAGCCCTGCGCATACGCGATGATCTTGGACGCGTACAGGGCCTGCCTGATGTCCTCGGTGAATTGCTGGTTGTCATCCGGCTTCCGGCCCAATTCTCCCGAGGCCAGCCCGGTCGTGGCCTTGCGCTGGGTCACCGAACCCGACAGCGCGCGGGCGAACACGGCCTCGGCGATGCCGGTGACCGGGACGCCCAGGTCGAGGGCGGACTTCACGGTCCAGCGGCCGGTGCCCTTCTGCTCGGCCTCGTCGAGGATGACGTCGACGAGAGGCTTGCCGGTTTTCGCGTCGGTCTGGCGCAACACCTGCGCGGTGATCTCGACCAGGAAGCTGTCCAGGTCGCCGGAGTTCCACTCGTCGAAGACGTCGGCGATCTGCCCGGCGGTCTTGCCGAGCCCGTCGCGCAGCAGCTGGTAGGCCTCGCCGATGAGCTGCATGTCCGAGTACTCGATGCCGTTGTGCACCATCTTGACGAAGTGGCCCGCGCCGTCGGGGCCGATGTGCGTGCAGCACGGAACGCCGTCGACGTGGGCGGAGATCTCCTCGAGCAACGGGCCCAGCGACTTGTAGGACTCGGCGGGGCCGCCGGGCATGATCGACGGGCCGTTGAGCGCGCCCTCCTCGCCACCGGAGATTCCGGCGCCGACGAAGTGCAGCCCGCGCTCCCGCATCGCCTTCTCGCGGCGAATGGTGTCGGTGTAGAGAGCGTTGCCGCCGTCGATGATGATGTCGCCTTCCTCCATGGCGTCGGCGAGCTCGTTGATGACGGCGTCGGTGGGGTCGCCGGCCTTGACCATGATGAGCACGCAGCGCGGCTTCTCCAGGGCGGCCAGGAATTCCGCGATGGTCTCCGACCGCACGAATGTGCCCTCGTCACCGTGCTCTTTGAGCAACGCGTCGGTCTTGGCGACAGACCGGTTGTGCAGCGCCACTGTGTAGCCGTGCCGGGCGAAATTGCGCGCGATGTTCGACCCCATCACCGCCAGGCCGGTGACACCGATTTGCGCGGTAGCGGTTGGTGAATCGTCCGACGAACCCATGTCTTCGCCTCTCAAGTCTTCAGAACGTTGCCGAAAAGCTTTCCGTCACACTGTGGCACAGCGGACATGCGCCCGCCCGCGGTGATGGCTCCGCCTTGGTTCAGAGGTTGAACAGCCGCCGCAGCTCGGTGAGCCACGGAACGGCGAGCGCGACGGTGGGCACCACGAACACGGCGACCGCGGCCAGGTATGCGGCCGCCGACAGCGCCAGGCTGTTGCCACACCCGCACAACCGGCGCACGCGGACCACGGTGCTGGTACCGCCCGCGGCCAGCGCACCCGACGGCGCGTGCCCCGCCGCGCACGCGACCAGGGCCCGCGCCAACGGAGCGCGGCCTTCCGCGCGCACGGCGGCGTCGTCGGCGAGCAGTTCGACGAGCAGCTGCACCGCGCCGAGCGCGTTGGCGCTGCGCACCAGCCGCGGGAACGCGGCGTGCACCGCGGTGAAGGCCTCCAGAACGAGGTCGTGGCGGGCCCGCAGATGCGCGCGCTCGTGGGTGAGGATCGCCGCGACCTCGGCGTCGGCGAGGGTGTTGAGCGCGCCCTCGCTGACCACCACCCGGCTGCGCACGCCGGGCAGGCAGTAGGCGAGCGGCTGCGGAACGTCCAACACGCGCAGGTCGCGCGTGCGGGCGCAGGGCTGGGGGAGCGCCGCTTCGTGGCTGACGCCGACCAGATCCACCACCATGCGGTGATGGGCCCGCCGCCGCCGATTCGCGATGGCCACCCGGACCACGGCGACCATCAATCGGGCTCCGACCAGCACGGTCAACGCGAAAACGCCGATGTATGCCACCCACAGCGGCCACCCCAGCCGGCCCGCGTCGCCGAGGATGCTGGCGGTGGGCCGCCCGTCGGGACCGGGCATCAGCAGCCGCGTGGCGATCGCGATGCCGGCGCTGAAGGCGGAGAGGACCGCGGCCAGCGCGACGGCCTGCCACAACACCATCGCGGCGCGCGGCGCGCGCAGCGGCCAGCTCGCGCGTGCCAACAGGGCCGGCACCGGACCGACCAGCAGCACCGCGAGGATGGTGAAGGCCAGCGCGGACACGCTGTCAGTCTCCCTCAGTCCTCCGTCGACGCGCCAGCAGATGACACGTTATTGCGGTGATTGGTTTCCAGCTCGGCGAGCGCGCGCCGCAGCGCGTCCGCCTCGTCGGCGCCCACCCGCTCGACGAAATGGACCAGTGCGGCCTGCCTGCCGCCGGAATCCTCTGCCTGGGACAGCGCGTCGACCATCAGCCCGGCGACCAGTTCGTCGCGGCCGTGCACGGGTGCGTACCGGTGCGCGCGGTCGTCGCGGATCTGGGAAACCAGATTCTTTTTGGCCAGCCTTTGCAGCACGGTCATGATCGTCGTGTAAGCAAGGTCGCGTCGCGCCGACAGTGCGTCGTGTACCTGGCGGACCGTTTGAGGTTCCGGCGTGGACCACAGGTGGTCCATCACGGCGCGCTCCAGATCCCCCAGCCGGGTCAGTTTCGCCATAGTGCGTTCTCTCCTGAGCGTCGACAACATCGTACTCCCGGTTTACTACCGACGGTCGTACCGGAGCTGCTCAACCCGCCACCAAACGAGAGCTTGCGAAATTAGGGCAGCCTTGCCTATGCTAACCGAGTCGAGCGAACAGCGACCGCGGCAGAGTCCTGAGGGCTGCAGTGACCCCCGGTCTACTCGATCGGCGAGCCCCGTGCCCAACGGCACGGGGCTCAGCCGTTTCAAGGGACGATGGTGTAGACACAGAACGTGCCACAGCCTCCGGAGACGACCATTCCGACGGACTTCACCGCGCCCTTCGACCAGGAGATCGGGCTGCGATTCACCGAACTCGGTCCCGACGGCGCCCGCGCCGAGCTCGAGGTCACCCCCAAGTTGTTGCAGCCGATGGGCCTGGTGCACGGCGGCGTCTACTGCTCGATCATCGAGAGCATGGCCAGCGTGGCCGCCTACACCTGGCTCGCCACCCGCGGCGGAGGCAACGTCGTGGGAGTCAACAACAACACCGACTTTCTGCGTTCCATCGGCTCGGGCATGGTGTACGGCAAAGCCGAACCGATCCACCGCGGCCGGCGCCAACAGCTGTGGCTGGTCACCATCACCGACGCCGACGACCGGGTGGTCGCCCGGGGCCAGGTGCGGCTGCAGAACCTCGAGGCGTAGG
>NZ_LZKD01000185.1:0-830 GCF_001668695.1 Mycobacterium sp. E2497 | reverse complement strand
AACCGGGTGCTCGTTGCTTTCGGCGCGGACCGCGCGATCGAATGCGGCCAGATGCGGATGCTCGCGCATCAGCCGGCTCGCCTCGTCCAGCACCGCCGCGAGGCGATCGACCACGCCGCCGGGACCCGCGGCGGCCGCGCGCAGCCGCGGCAACGCGACGTCGGTCCGCGCCGCTATCGCGGCGTTGATCAGCTCCGCCTTGTTCGGAAAGTAGTTGTAGAGGCTGGCGCTGGTGACGTTCGCGGCCCGGGCGATCTCACGGATGGTGGCGCCCGCGTACCCGAATTCGGCCACGCAGCGCATGGTGGCAACGACGATCCGCTGCCGCGTCTCCTCGCCGCTGGCGCCGACCGGACGTCCCCGTTGCGCCCGCGTCACCGTGCTGTCCTCACTCGCGCGTCCCGTCCGCCGGCTCCCGGTCCCCGACACGGTCGAATATAATCGAGTGATCGATTAGTTTCGGCTTCGCCGCGGAGGTGCGTAGTGCGTGATGGACGGAGCTGCGGCGGGCTTCCCGCCGCATGAGCGTCACGCCGCCGCAATTGGGTCGGCCGGTGGGTGCCGACGGTGAGCAGACCCGGGCCCGCATCATCACCGCCGCGATGCGATGTGTGGCCGAGAATGGCTATTCGCGCACCACGATTCGCGAGATCGCCCGGGCGGCCGACGTCACCAGCGGCAGCCTGTACCACTACTTCCCGAACAAGTCCGAATTGCTGGACGCGGCCGTCGAGGACATCGAACGCATGGCGGTGCCGCGGCTGCGAGCCGCCGCCGCGGGTCCCGGCGGCGTGGTCGATCGCCTCGCGGCGGTGCTGGACGAGGCGAGC
>NZ_LZKD01000184.1:0-117215 GCF_001668695.1 Mycobacterium sp. E2497 | reverse complement strand
GCCGGCCGCGAGGAGGTATGCGCCGACGGCGGTGGCCAACAGCAACAGCGGGAAACTGACGGCCAGCTCGTTGCGCAGATCCGCGACCGCGGCGTCCCGGTCGGCGAGACTTTGGGCCGCGACGACGACGCGTCCTCCGGGCGCCGGACCGGCCACCATGCGCAACGAGCTGGCCGTCAGTTTCCCGCTGTTGCTGTTGGCCACCGCCGTCGGCGCATACCTCCTCGCGGCCGCCGCGCTTCGACCGGTCGAACGGATGCGTAACCGGGCGGCCGGGATCAGCGCCGGCGACGCGGACGCCCGGCTGCCCGTACCACCGGCCCGTGATGAAATCCGTGATCTCGGAACCACGTTCAACGAGCTCCTGCAGCGGCTGCAAGACGCGCTGGAGCGCGAAAGACAGTTCGTCGTCGACGCGGGCCACGAACTTCGCACCCCGCTGAGCCTGCTGACCACCGAACTCGAGCTCGCCCTGCGGCGCCCGCGCAGCAACCCCGAGCTCGTCGACGCATTGAGCTCCGCCCTGCAGGAAACCACTCGGCTGTCCCGCTTGGCCCGCGACCTGCTCGCGGTCGCGGACGCGGGCTGGCGGCCCGACCCGCCCATTGTCGACCTGAGCACCGCCCTGTCCGCCATCGGCGAGCGCTACCGGCGCAGCCTCGGCGATCGTCTTGTAATCGACTGCCCTGCAGGACAATACATCCGCGCGCACCCGGACGATCTGGATCGGGTCATCGGCAATCTCATCGACAATGCCGCCCAGCACGGCGCCCCGCCGATCACCATCCGCGTCCGGACGGCCGCCGACGGCGTCGAGATCCACGTCGCCGACCAGGGGACCGGATTCCCGCCCGGCTTCCTCCCATACGCTTTTCGCCGATTCAGCCGCGCCGACACCGCACGGACCGCCGGGGGCACCGGCCTTGGATTGGCCATCGTCGACACCCTCACGCAGCGCAACCATGGCACGGTAACCGCCGAGAATCGCGTCGGCGGCGGCGCTGAGATCACCGTCAGGTTTTCGCGCGGGCCGGGTAAGTGATCTAGTATCTGCGTATGCATGCAGGTAAGCGGACAACGCGCTGATGAATACGCATAGCGGGCACGATCACGACCACCACCATGGTCCCGGTCATGAGCATGCCCATGGGCTTCGCGGCCTCGTGACACAACTTTTCCTCCCGCACAGCCACGACGCCGCCGACAGCGTCGACACCGCGCTGGAAACCAGCGCGGTCGGCATTCGGGCGGTCAAGATCAGCCTGCTCGGGCTGGGCGCAACCGCGTTCGTACAGGTCGTCATCGCCGTCGTTTCCGGGTCCATCGCCCTGGTCGCCGACACCATTCACAACTTCTCGGACGCGCTTACCGCAGTCCCGCTGTGGATCGCGTTCGCGCTGGGTCGCCGTGCCGCCACCCGGCGCTATACCTACGGCTACGGGCGCGCCGAGGATCTGGCGGGCTTGTTCGTCATCGGCATGATCGCGATGTCGGCCTTCGTCGCGGGCTACGAATCGATCCGGCGCCTGTTTCACCCCGTGCCCGTCGGGCACCTCGGCTGGGTCGCGGCCGCGGGTCTGATCGGCTTCGTCGGCAACGAAGTCGTCGCCGTCTATCGGATTCGGATCGGTCGCCGCATCGGCTCGGCCGCCCTCATCGCCGACGGCCTACACGCGCGAACGGATGGATTCACCTCTCTGGCCGTGCTTTTCGGAGCAGGCGGTGTCGCCCTCGGCTACCCGATAGCCGACCCGATCATCGGCCTGGTCATCACGCTGGCGATCCTGGCGGTGCTGCGCGGGGCGGTCCGTGAAATATTCCGCCGGCTCATGGATGCCGTGGACCCCGAACTCGTCGACACCGCCGAAGCGGCACTGGCCGCCCGGCCCGGTGTCCGCGGCGTGCGGAGCATCCGGATGCGCTGGATAGGGCATCGCTTGCACGCGGACGCGGAACTCGACATCGATCCCGGCACCAGCCTCGAGGAGGCCCACCGCATCGCTCATGACGCCGAGCACGAACTGACGCACGCCGTGCCAAGGCTCAACAGCGCGCTCGTCCACGCCTACCCGGCGCACCACACGGAAGAGGCCGTCTGAGCCCCTGCCGCTGCCGCGTTTTCAGGCGTCGATCACCAGGCGACCGCCGTTCGCCCGGGAGACGCAGACCAGCATTTCGCCGTCGCCCTCCAGGGCGCGGCCGCGTCGATCGACCCGTCCCGCAAGAACTTTCACCTTGCAGGTCCCGCAGAAACCTTGTTGGCACGAGTACGCCGCGGTCGGATCGGAATCGAGCATGACGTCCAGCGCCGACCGGTTCGCCGGGACGCCGAGCACACGCCCCGACCTCGCGAGCTCCAGCTCGAACGGGACGCCGTCGACGACGGGCGGTGGCCCGAACCGTTCGTAGTGCAGCGGCGCGTCGGCGTGTTCATCGCGCGCCCTGCGCACGGATTCGAGCATGGCGGTCGGCCCGCACACGTACACGGCCGTCGCCGGCCCGGCGTCGGCCAGCAATTCCTCGACGGTGGGGATGCGGCCGCGCTCGTCGTCGGCCCAGACGGTGACCCGCTCGGGCGCAATCGCCAGCACCTCGTCGAGCAGCGGCATGAACTCCCGGCCGCGCCCGCAATACACGGCCCGCCAGTCGATTCCGCGTCGCTGGGCAAGTCGGATCATGGGCAGGATCGGTGTCACGCCGATGCCGCCGATCACGAACAACACCTCCCGCTCGTCGGTGACGAGGTAGAAGGCGTTGCGGGGGCCTTCGAACTCGAGCGTGTCGCCCACGTCGAAGGTGTCGTGCATTTCGATCGAGCCGCCGCCGCCGTCGGCGATCCGCCGCACCGCGATGCGGTAGTCGGTGCGCCGCCCCGGCGGACCGCACAACGAATACTGGCGGCGGCGGCCCGAGGCCAGCCGGACGTCGATGTGCGCGCCGGGAGTCCACGACGGCAGCAACCCGCCCCGGGCGTCGGCGAGGGTCAGGGCGACCACGTCGGGCGTGAGGAGCTCGCGCTGGGTGACCACCGCGGTGTTGGTCCGTTGCACCGGCACGACCCGCGCCGGAGTCCACCGCGACGCCGACGCGAACCCGCCGAACAGGGTGCCCACCCCCCACAACGCGGTGTACAGGCGATCGCGTCTGCGGCGACCGTAGAGGTCGGCGGGCCTGCTACTCCAAATCGCATGCGTCACAACGGATGTCCTATGCCTGTCGGATGTCGGTGCCGGTGACCTGGTTGACCCACTCGCTCGTCAGCCGGGCGATGACGTCGGGATGCGAGGACACCACCCAATGTCCGCCCTCGATGTCGACGACCCTGCCGTGGGGCGGTATCGAGCCGGTGAACCGCTGCAGGGGCGGCGAGACGAAATAGTCGTGGCGCGCCACCAGCACCTGCACCGGGACGGTCGTCTGCGGCAGCTGCTTCGGCGGAGCCAGAAACGGCGCCGGCATGTTGGCGCGGTACAGGTTGAGACCGTTGACATAGTCGCGGATCGACCGGGTGGGCGCCGCGCGCCCCCGGCCCGTGCCGCGCGGGCGGCCGATCAGTTCGACCCCCGCGAAGACCGCCACCGACGCGCGGGACCAGATCGCCAGCTCCGGCACCGCCGGGCACAGGAAGAACCAGATGTACGACGACGCCAGGGCCTGCTTGAGCACGTCGAACACCCCGTGGGCGGTGCGCGGGGACCGAAGGAACCTGCCCGCGTAGTTCAGGTGCGGGCCGGAGATCGACGTGAACGAGGCGACCTTGGGCATCACCGCGTCGTCGGTGACCGCGGCCCACGCCTGGATGGAACCCCAGTCGTGGGCCACCAGGTGTACCCGGCCCACCCCGAGGCTGTCGATCACCGCGCCGACATCGGAAACCAGTTGCGGGAGGCGGTATCCCGAGCGCCTGCGCGGCTTGGACGACTCGCCGGCCCCGCGCACGTCGTAGGCCACGACGTTGAACCGCCCGCCGAGTTCGTCGGCGACGCCGTCCCACACGTGGTGGTTGTCCGGGTAGCCGTGGATGGCCAAGATCGTCGGGCGTCCCGGATCGATCTCCGAGCGGGCATGAACGGCCAGCGACACGCCGTCGGAGGCGATCACGGTGCTGGATTGAGTCATCTCTCGCATGCCCTCAGTGCGCCGCGCGGGCCGCGGGCGATCGGGCCAGGTAGTCGACCGCGCGTCCCACCCCGCCCAGTTTGGACGGATGGAAACTGGGTGTGTAGTAGGCGCCGATGACCCGCAGGAACTGGAACGGCCCGGGCACCAGGCCCCGGCGCGCCGCGCTGAAGTAGTCGCGCCAGCGCGGCTTGGTGCCCGGCGGCAGGTAGGGGTCGACCGAGTACATGAACCGCACGCCACGGATGAACAACCACAGCAGCGCCGGCGTCACCAGCAGCTGGGTGCGCACCTGGCGCCAATAGCCGGCCCCCAGGTGCTTCATGGTGTCGAAGGCGACCGCCTTGTGTTCGACCTCTTCCGCGCCGTGCCAGCGCAGCAGGTCCAGCATCACCGGGTCGGTGCCGAAGGCGTCGTGTTGCGGAGTGTCGAGGATCCATTCGCCCAGGATGGCGGTGTAGTGCTCGAGGGCGGCCACCATCGACACCCGCTCGAGCAGCCAGCTCTGCCGTCGCCGCCGACCCCAGCCGGGCCGGTCGCCGATCAGCTGGGAGAACAGCCACGCCATCTGGTCGGTGAACGGCGTGACCTCCACGCCCTTGGCTGCGAAATGGTCCAGCACGCCCGAATGCGCCTGGGAGTGCATGGCCTCCTGGCTGATGAAGCCCTGCACGTCCAGCCGCAGCTGATCGTCTTTGATCAGCGGCAGCGTGTTCTTGAACGCGTCGACGATGAACTCCTCGCCGGCGGGCAGCAGCAGGTGCAGGACGTTGCAGAAGTGGGTGGTGAAGGGCTCGCCCGGCACGTAGTAGAACGGCAGCGTCGCCCAGTCGAAGTCGACGTCACGCGCCTGCAGGACGATCCGCTCGTGGTCGAGCGATGCGTCATGCGGCCCCGTGGCCTGGTCATCGACGGTGAACATGGTGGACCCCCTTGAGTCAGGCGCTGCGCGCCTCGTCCTCAGCCTCGGTGATCAGGCGCTCGCTACGCAAGAACCGGACCAGGTTGTCGACCGTCTCGGTCAGGGCCGGTTCGCGCAGGCGGATATCGGCCAGGGCGCGCGCTCGCTGGTATTGGGTGTTGCCGTAGCGCTTGTCCCGCATCGCCGCGATCTTGTCCGCCGAGCGCGTCAGGAAGTCGACCAGCGGGTAGATCGGGTCCCTGGGCGTGCACCGACGGTTCATCTCGGCGGCGAACGACGGAATGTCGTGGTAGTCGAAGCGGTAGCCGTAGCGCTCCGACAACACCCGGGTGATGTCGGTCAGGTTGTAGTAGTCGTCGGCCGTCATATTAAAAACGTTGCCGCACACGGTGTCGTCCTTCGGCAGGTCCATCAGCGCCACGATGTGGTCGGCGATCAGGTCCGCCGGCAGCAGGCTGAGCTGGTTGAGCGCGTCGGCGGCGACGCCGTGCTCGATCATGAACGCCATGGTGCGCACCAGGATGTCGTCCTGGCTGCCGAAGCCCGCCCCGGTCGGTGAGATCAGCGAGGGCCGGAAGATGCGCACGTCCAGCCCTTGCCGCTGGGCGGCGAAAGCCAGCTGTTCGGCGACCCACTTGGTCTGCGAGTAGCCGAAGTCCAGGGCGTTCATCTCCAGGTTGGCGTCGGACTCGCCAACCACCGGTTTGACGCTCCACCCGTAGATGAAGGTGCTGGACACCAGGTGGAAGGTCTTCCGGTGCCCCGTCATGGCCAGCCGCAACAGCTCGTGCGTCCCGGCCACGTTGGCGGGCCGCAGGGCGTCGTAGGTGCGCACGTAGTTGACGAGGGCGCCGTTGTGGACGACGGCGTCGACGCTCCCGGCCAGCCGCCGGAACCCCGCCTCGCCCAGGCCCAGCTGCGGCTCGGCGAGGTCTCCGCAGACCACGCGCACCCGCTCCCGGACCTGCGCTTCCAGGGCCGGAGACCACAGCCGGGCCTTGCGCAGCGACGCGACGATCCGGTCCAGCCCGTGCGCGGTGTCCGTGGCGCGGATCAGGGCGTGCACGGTGTGAGACGTGCGGCCGAGCAGGCTGCTGACCAGGAACGGCCCCAGGAAGCCCGTCGCCCCTGTCAAGAGGATGTCGCTGGGCGTGCCCGGCCGCGCCGGCGGTAGCGCCGGCAACCGAAGCTGGGCGTCGGCCCGCATCCGCGCGACCTCGTAGGCCTCGTACTCGGCCGAAATCTGGTCCAGCGCCTCGCGCAGCGCGTCGAGCGGTTGCCCGGACCCCTCGCCGAACTGCCGCATGAGCCGGAAGAACTCGGCCACCGTCAGCCGCTGGAGCAGGCGCGTGTTGACGTCTTCGGCCAGCTCCCCGGCGCCGTGCTCTTCCAGCAGGGCCTGCAGGTCCGCCCGCAGCTCGGCGAGCGCCAGCGAGTCGATGCCGAGGTCCGCGAAGGAGCAGTCCTCGTCGCCGGTGAGGTCGTAGCTCTCGATCAGGTTGCGGAACCGGTCCAGTGGGCCCGCACCGTCCTGCGCCGCATCGTGGGGCTGATGGGTGTAGGTGGCCAACACCGGCAGTTGACCGTCCAGCCAGAGCTGGCGCGTGGACGAGCGCCGGATCTTCCCCGAGGTGGTCTTGGGGATGCTGTGCGCGGGCACGAACGCGATGGCGTGCGGGTCGATGTGGCCGTGCCGGCGGATGGCCCGCGCCAGTGCCTTGCCGTCCGGCAGCGCGTCCGCGTCGCGGACCTCGGCCACCACGGTCAGCACTTCCTGCTCGTCCTGCTCCACCGCGAAGGCGGCGACACAGCCACCGCGGACCTGCGGGGCCGACCGCTCCACGATGCCCTCGATGTCCGAGGGGTAGCAGTTGACGCCCCGCACGATGATGAGGTCCTTGCTGCGGCCGCAGACGAACAGCTCACCCTCGTACAGGAAGCCGAGGTCGCCGGTGCGCAGGTAGGTGTGCACGTCGTCGCCGGGGATGCGGGCGGCGAAGGCCTCCGCGGTCAGTTCCGGGCGGTTCCAATAGCCGCCCCCCTTCGAGGGCCCGTCCAGCCAGACCTCGCCGACCCGGCCCTCGCCGAGCGCGTGCCCGGACTCCGGGTCGACGATCCGGACCACGTTGCCGTCAATGGGCTTGCCGCAGCTCACCACCGGGGCCTGGTTGCGGTTCTCGGGCTGCGCCTTTTCGACCCGCGCAAGGTTCTTCTCCAGGGCGCGCTTGTTCAGCGCCAGCGTCTGGCGTCCGCGAAGCGAGACGATCAGGGTGTTCTCCGCCATGCCGTAGGCGCCGGTGAGCGCGTTGGGCTCCAGGCCGTAGGGGGCGAAGCGCTGCCGGAAGCGGGCGAACGTGCTGGCGCGCAGCGGCTCGGCGCCGACGACGATGCTCTGCAGGCTGCTCAGGTCGACCCCTTCCAGCTCGGACGTGGGCAGCTTGTCCTCCCGCAGGCACAGCTCCAGGGCGAAGTTGGGCACCGGGGTGTGGGTGGCGCGCACGTCGCTGATCAGCCGCAGCCACGCCGAAGGCCGCTTGAGGAAGTCCAGCGGCGACATCGCGTGCGTCGTCCCGCCGCCGAGCAGGACGAAGAGGTATGCGGAGATCAAACCCATGTCGTGGTGTTGGGGCAGCCAGCTGACCAGGACCTCGCCCCCGGTGAAGGCCGAGGCGTTGGCGATGACGTTGGCGTGGGTGACGACGACGCCCTTGGGGTCGCTGGTGGAGCCGGAGGTGTATTGCAGGAAGAGCACCGGAGCCGGTGTGTCGGGGACGGGGGCGCCGCCGAACTCCTGCGTGCCATCGGTTCCGAACCACGGCAGTTCCGGGGGACGTTGGGTCTCCGGCCACGGCGACTCGCTCTCGAGGTGATTGACCAGCAGGCGGTAGTCGTACTCGAACTGCTTGGTCGACAGCACCGCCTTGGCCTGGCAGTCCCGCGCGATGAAGGCCAGTTTGGCCAGTCCCGACTCGAACGACATCGGCAGCGGTGGGCTGACCGGCACGGCGATCACCCCGATGCGGGCGCAGGCGTAAAACGCCGCGACCATCTCCAAGCTGGGCGGGTATACCAGCAGCACGCGATCTCCCCGGCGCAGCCCGGCCTCCGTCGCCAGGTAGGCGGCCAGCTCACGTGTCCGCTCGGCGAAAGTCTGGTAGGTGTAGTGCTCCTGCTCCCGGCCCTCGGCGTCGACGAAGCGGAAGAGGGTCTTGTCAGGCGTTAAAGCTTCCCACTTGTGCAGATGATCGATGAGCGTCTCCATCGCAGGAGCCACCCCCTTCTGGGTTCACTATGAGCGATAAGGGCTTTCGTACCAATGGATAAAGCCCAATGTAACGCCGCTGGAGCAGCCCAGGCAAAGTAAGCAGGCGCATTTTGGGCGGTGCACATTAATCTCACAGCATAGGCTTGGCTACGGTGACTGACTTCTGGCGAACAAGGGCGTAACTACTGACCTCAGTATCCGCGATAACGGTCCCTACCAGGTGATTCCACCGGACAGCGCTCCGCCAACACGGACATACTGATGTTTGCATTTGCGCGCTTCCTGAATTTTCGCTTCGCAAATCGCACGTGATTCGGGCCTCATTTCGTATCGCCACCGCAAACGGCGTAAATCCATCCAATGGATATGGAGCTCCCGCGCGGGATGGCGGCATGAAAGTGATTTCCGCCACGGCCTTCCGGCGCCGGCGTTGCTGATCTACTGAGATACGCAGTCAGCCGGTCCGGGCGACGCGGATGAGCGGGCCGGCGCGGGCCACCAGCCTGGTGACGCCGACGTATCGTTCGCCGTCGATGATCGGCGACAGCGGCTCACCCTCGGCCTCGATCACCATCTCACGTCCGTTGACGTCGCGTACCCGACGGCCGTGGACCGTCCCGTTGGTGAGCGCCGACGGAAGCTGCGTGACGATCCTGGACGGCCTGACCTCGCCGGCCTGAAAGTGCAGCGCACCGGGGCTTTCGGCCTTCGGGAAAAGCCGGAACGGCCCGCCGATCCGCAGGTCGATCGCACCGGCGTGCAGCAGGCGGTGCGTCCGCGTCGGAACCTCCTCACCGTCGATGACGACTCGGGCGCGCGTCGGCGCGAACAGCACGGACGCGTAGTTGGACGCCTGCGAGCGCCCGACCTTCGACGCCAGATAGTCACGGAACGACCGACCGATCACCTTCGCGACTTCGCCGCGGCCGTGGTCGGGCTTTCCGTAATACATGTCGTAGAACCGGTTTCCGACGCCGCCGGCGGCCAGCCCGAAGCACAGCCGGTGGAACGGCGCGCCGTCCGCGGTTTCGCCGTCGAGCCGCAAGGTGTCAAGGCGGATCTCGGGCGGGGGGCGGTCGGCCGCCGCGGCGGCCGCCAGCGCGCGGATGACGGCGTCGGGCCGCCCACGAACCCCTGCCTTGCGGGCGACGGCGTTGACGCTGCCCCCATTGGTGGGCACGAAGGCCGGCCAGCGGTCGGGATCGCTCTCGCAGCGCTCGGTCTCGTTGATCAACCAGTGCAGCGCGCCGTCGCCGCCGTCCCCCACCAGGTGGGTGACCCGCGGGTGAAGCCGGTCCAGGGTCTTGCCGAGCTCCTCGATGGACGCCGTCTCGTGCACCTCGCCCCACGGGCCGACGATGCGGCGCAACTCGGCGACGCGGTCGCCCCGCCCGCGGCGGTTCTGGCGCGCGAGCGGATTGACGATGACACCTAGATACATCCGTGGCGTCCGGGTGAGTTTCCGCTGGCCATCCCACGCACGATACCTGCGGCGTTCGGATGGACGAGATCACGTAGTTAGGGTGGGCTGCATGCCGGGTTGGACCACAGCGCAGCTGCCTTCGTTCGCCGGACGCACCGTCGTGATCACCGGGGCCAACGCCGGCCTGGGCGAGGTCACCGCCCGCGAATTGGCGCGGGTCGGTGCCCGCGTCGTGCTGGCGGTGCGCAACACCGAGAAGGGCAAGGCCGCCGCCGAGCGGATGACCGGCTTCAAAACCGGCCAAGTCGAGGTGCGCCAGCTCGACCTGCAGGACCTGGGCTCGGTGCGGCGCTTCGCCGACGAGATGGGCACGGTCGACGTGCTGGTCAACAATGCCGGCATCATGGCCACCAAGCACGCGGTGACCGCCGACGGCTTCGAGGGTCAGATCGGCACCAACCACCTCGGCCACTTCGCGTTGACCAACCTGCTGCTGCCGAGGCTGACCGACCGGGTGGTGACGGTGTCGTCGCTGATGCACCACTTCGGTTACATCAGCCTCAGGGATTTGAATTGGCGGTCCCGCCCGTATTCGGCGTGGCTGGCCTACAGCCAGTCCAAGCTGGCCAACCTGCTGTTCACCAGCGAGCTGCAGCGGCACCTGGACGCCGCCGGTTCCGGGCTGCGCGCGGTGGCCGCCCACCCGGGCTGGTCGCACACGAACCTGCAGGGCAATTCCGGCCGCAAATGGGGCGACGCGGCGGTACTGGCCGTCGACCGCATCGTGTCCACCGACGCCGATTTCGGCGCCCGGCAGACGCTGTACGCCGTGTCGCAGGATCTGCCGGGGAACACCTTCGTCGGCCCGCGCTTCGGTCTGTATGGCCGCACCCAGCCGACCTGGCGCAACTGGCCCGCCAAGCGGGCGGGCACCGCCGCGGCGCTGTGGGACCTGTCCGAGCGGCTGAC
Source organism: Mycobacterium sp. E2497 (assembly GCF_001668695.1). NCBI lineage: Bacteria > Bacillati > Actinomycetota > Actinomycetes > Mycobacteriales > Mycobacteriaceae > Mycobacterium > Mycobacterium sp. E2497. The sequence goes on along the minus strand of NZ_LZKD01000184.1, from coordinate 106,517 downwards.
GGGCACCGCGTTCCCGCTCCCGGCGGGCGGTTTGCCGTGACACGACTAGATTGGTGGCATGTCGAGGGCTGATCTGGCGGCGATTCTTGCCCTGTGCGCCGCACTGGCGTCGGCGATCGGCAACGTCGTGCGCCAGCGTTCCGCGCAGGAGGTCACCGACAAGCCGGTCGGGCACCTGGCGCTGTTCGGCATGCTGTTGCGCGATACCCGTTGGTGGATGGGCGGTCTCGGCGACATCGCCAGCTACATTCTGCTGGCCGCGGCCCTGGACAAGGGCTCGGTGCTGTTGGTGATGTCGCTGCAGGTGACCTCGCTGCTGTTCGCCCTGCCGCTCTATGCGCGGATGAGCCGCCACCCGGTCACCCGCGGCGAGTGGATGTGGGCGATGTTGCTGACCGCGGCGCTGGTGGTCGTCATCGCGGTCGGCCAGCCGGTGGGCGGCCAGGAGCGCGCCGCGGCCCAGGTCTGGTTGATCGTGGCCCTGGCGATGGCCCCGCCGCTGCTGTTGGCGATGCTGGGCGCCCGCGTCTGGTCTGACCGCCCGGCGGCGGCCGTCTTGCTCGCCGCGGTCGCCGGCTCGTTGCTGGCGGTGTTCGCAGTGCTGATGAAGGGCGTCGTCGACATCCTCGAACACAACCCCGACCAGTTGTGGAGCAGACCCGAGCTGTACGGCTGGGTGTTCTGCGGGGCGGCCGGGATGGTGATTCATCAATCGGCCTACCGCGCCGGCGCGCTGACCGCCTCGTTGCCGACGATCATCGCCGCCAAGCCCATCGTGGGCGCGGTGCTCGGGATCACCGTGCTGGGCGAGACGTTGGACGCGCACGGCTTCGATTGGGTGGTGCTGGCGGTGGCCGCGGTGTTGGTGATCGTCGCGACGGTGGGCCTGGCCCACGGTGAGGCCGCGACAGTGTCGGCGGGCGCGGGTCGCGACGTCAGAATCGCCGACGAGCCGGAAGCGTCTCCGCAACGCTTGAGCGGGTAGCGATGGCCGGTACCGACTGCCCCGCAGTCCAACTGCCGTTGCCGCGCCCTAACGTCTTGGCTCTCGCGCCGCAATACCATGCGCTTCGCCGCGACGCGCCGCTTACCGGGGTTTTGACGCCGACGGGTCGGCCGGCATGGCTGGTGACCAGCTATAAAGAAGCCCGCGAGATTTTCGCCGACGCGGCGCGCTTCGGTCTTCACGCCCCGGTGGATCCAGAGGCCTTGGGAGACAACCCTTTCGAACGTGACATGGCGAGAATGGTCATGGCCTACGAAGGTCAGGTATCGAGAATGCGGAAGCTGATGCTGCCGTGGTTCGCCCCAAAGCGGCTCGCGCCGTTCAGTGGCCGGATCCAGGAATTGACCGACGGCTGCTTCGACGACATGGCCGCGGCGCACGACCGCCATCCCGGCCAGCCCGTGAACTTCCATGACCTGGTGGGATTCCGGCTTCCGGGCCTGGTGATCTGCGCCATGCTGGGTGTCCCCGACGCGGACCGCGACCACGTGATCGGCCTGTCCGGGCGCCTGGGCAGCACCGCCGACGCCGATGACAAGATGGCCGCCATCGCCGAACTCCGGCAATGCGTAACCCGTCTGCTCGAGACCAAGCGGCATGCCCGCGGCGAAGACGTCTTCTCGCATCTGTTGGCCGCTCAGGATGCCGATCCCCACCTGCTCTCCGATTCCGACCTGAGATACTTCGCGGTGGGCCTGGTCTCTCCCGGTCACGAAACCATGGTGGCCCGAATGGACTTCGCGGTGCTCTACCTGCTCAGCGAGCCGAGCCGGCGGGATTGGCTGATGGCCGACGTCGGCGCACGGTTGGACAAGACCGTCGAGGAGATCCTGCGGATGACCTCGCCCCACCACACGGGCCGGCCGCGGTACGCGCTCGAGGACGTCGAGATCGGCGGTGTCACCGTACGCCGCGGCGACCTGGTGATCGTTTCCGAAGGGGCGGCGAACCGCGACCCATCCGTGTTCGACGACCCCGACGTGTTCAACCCGGACCGAATGCCCAACGGCCACATCGCCTTCGGTCATGGGCCGCATTACTGCATCGGGCAGAACCTCGCGCGCATCGAGCTGCGGATGATGGTCAGGTCGCTGTTCCAGCGGTTCCCGGACATCCGCCTGGCCGTCGACGTCAACGATCTCGAGATCATCACCGACCGCATCGACGGCGGTGTCGCGGCGGTTCCGGTCACCTGGTGACAGGCGGCCGCGAGCTGGTGGTGGCAGGTACAGGATTCGAACCTGTGAAGCTTTCGCGACGGATTTACAGTCCGCTCCCATTGGCCGCTCGGGCAACCTGCCGCCAGACAGGTTACAACGAGGGGGTAGACAAAGCACAAACGGCCATCACGGGATGAAGGGACGGATCGAATGGCGGACTCATCGTTCGACGTTGTCAGCAAAGTCGAGCGCCAAGAGGTCGACAACGCACTCAACCAGGCCGCCAAGGAGCTGGCCACCCGCTTCGACTTCCGCGGCACCGACACCACGATCGCGTGGAAGGGCGACGAGGCTATCGAGCTGACATCGTCCACCGAGGAACGCGTCAAGGCGGCCGTCGACGTCTTCAAGGAGAAGCTGATCCGCCGGGACATCTCGATGAAGGCCTTCGACGCCGGCGAGCCGCAGGCGTCCGGCAAGACCTACAAGGTCAGCGGCACCCTGAAGCAGGGCATCGACAGCGAGCACGCCAAGAAGATCACCAAGCTGATCCGCGACGAGGGGCCGAAGGGCGTCAAGACGCAGATCCAGGGCGACGAGATCCGCGTGACGAGCAAGAAGCGCGACGACCTGCAGGCCGTCATCTCGATGCTCAAGCAGGCGGACCTGGACGTCGCGCTGCAGTTCGTCAACTACCGCTAGGCGGGCGGCGGCTTCGGGGGCACCGCGGCCGCGAGCGTAACCTCACCGCGAAATTGCGCCCGATTTTTCGCATTGTCGTTACGCTCGCGCTCGACGGGCGATTACTGGCCCGGCCAACCGGTGGGTGCCTAATGTAGTGACCAGCCCCACAATGTGAGCGAGGTTCACGATGACCGTGACTCCCCAGGAAGCCGGCGCCCCGGTACCGACCGAGGCCGAGTACTCGGACGTCATCATCGTCGGCGCCGGCATCTCCGGCATCGACGCGGCCTACCGGATCAGCGAGCGCAACCCGCAGCTGACCTACACCATCCTGGAGCGGCGCGCACAGATCGGCGGCACCTGGGACCTGTTCCGCTATCCGGGCGTGCGCTCGGACAGCAGCATCTTCACGCTGTCCTTCCCGTTCGAGCCGTGGACGCGCAAGGAGGGGGTGGCCGACGGTGTCCACATCCGCGAGTACCTGGTTGCCACGGCGCGCAAGTACGGCATCGATCGTCACATCCGGTTCAACGCCTACGTCCGCTCGGCCGACTGGGATTCGGCCACCGACACCTGGACGGTCACCGTCGAGCAGGACGGCGCGCGCAAGCTTTACCGCGCCCGATTCCTGTTCTTCGGCAGCGGCTACTACAACTACGACGAGGGCTACTCCCCCGACTTCCCCGGTATAGAAACGTTCGGCGGCACGGTGGTACACCCGCAGCACTGGCCGGAGGACCTGGACTACACCGGCAAGAAGATCGTGGTGATCGGCAGCGGGGCCACCGCGGTCACGCTGCTGCCCTCGCTGTCGGACCGGGCCGCCAAAGTGACCATGCTGCAGCGCTCCCCGACCTACCTCATCTCGGCCTCCAAGTACAGCAAGGTCGCCGCCGCCGCGCGGAAAGTGCTGCCCCGCAAGCCGGCTCATCTCGTCGTCAGGATGTACAGCGCGCTCACCGAGGCGGTGTTCTTCGCCCTGTCGCGCAAGGCGCCGGGGCTGGTGCGGTGGCTGCTGCGGCGCAAGGCGATCAGTAGCCTGCCCCCCGGCTATGACGTCGACACCCACTTCAAGCCGCGGTACAACCCGTGGGACCAGCGGATGTGCCTGATCCCCGACGCCGATCTGTACAACGCCATCACCGCCGGCCGCGCCGACGTGGTCACCGACCACATCGACCATTTCGACACGAGCGGCATCGCGCTGAAATCGGGCGCGCACCTCGACGCCGACATCATCGTCACCGCGACCGGCCTGCAGCTGCAGGCCCTGGGGGGGACGGCGATCAGCCTGGACGGCAACGACGTCAAGACCAACGACCGCTTCGTCTACAAGGCGCACATGCTCGAAGACGTGCCCAACCTGTTCTGGTGCGTCGGCTACACCAACGCGTCGTGGACGCTGCGCGCCGACATCACCGCTCGGGCCACGGCAAAGCTGCTGGCGCACATGGCCGCTCACGGCTACACGCACGCCTACCCGCATCGCGGCAACGAGCCGATGACCGAGAAGCCGTCGTGGGACATCAACGCCGGTTACGTGTTGCGGTCGGTGCACGCGTTGCCGAAATCGGGCACCAAGCGGCCGTGGAACGTGCGGCAGAACTACCTCGCCGACGCCATCGATTACCGCTTCGACCGCATCGAGGAGGCGATGGTGTTCGGGCGGGTTTCCGATCGGGAGGCGTTGGCGGGCTAGGGCCGGCGCTCGGCCGGCTCACCCGGCAGAGATCTGCTTCCCGCAGTTCGGGCAGAACCTTTCGGCGGGATGGTGCTCGGCGCCACAGCCCGCGCAGAAGTGGGGTTCGGCTGCCGTCGACGGTTGTGCAACGGCTATGCCCGCAGGCTGCGCGGCGCCGGGCGGTTCCGGCGTGCCCGGCACCGGCGCCGGTGCAACGGGCGGCGCGGGCTGCGGGGCGAAGGGTCCGGCTTGCGGCCCGCCCGCCGGGAACTGCCCGCCCGGGACCGGCTGGAAGCCGGTCACCCCGGCTGGGGCCGGCCGCCGCCGACGGGTTGTCACCACCACCAGGACGACACCGGCGCCCACGGCGAGCAGCAGCGCAACGCCGCCCAGGAGGTACCACCGCGATTTCGAGCTTCCAGACGCCGACACATCACCGTACTGCGCCCGCAGATTGACCGCGTTCGTCTTCAGATCGGCCACCCCGGGATAGTCGGGTGACATCGACAGGGCCTGGTCGAAATGTTTGATCGCGTCGGTGTAGTGACCCGTGTAGTACGCGTCGAGCCCTTTGCGGTAGGACACGTCGGCGGGCCCGAGCGTCGCCTTGACACCCTTGCCCGCCAGGACCGCGGCCAGGCCGTCCGCGGGCGCGATGAAGTTGAACGCCTGCGGCTCGCCGGTGGGGCCGAAGCTGTTGAGCCCGATCACCTTGCCGTTGAGCTCGATGGTCGGGCCGCCGCTCATGCCCGGGGACACCGCCGCATCGATCTCATACTCCGGAATGGTTCCCATGGAGGACTTTTTGCTGACCTTGCCGCTCTTGTTCGTCGGGTCCAGGGAGGGATCGGTGACACGCTCGGTGCTCCCCGGGAATCCCACGGCGAGAACCGAGGTGCCGATGTTGACGTCGGCGTCGGTGGCCAGCTCGGACGACGGCATATTGTGCTTCTCCACCTTCAACAGGGCGACATCGCCCTTCTCGAGGGGCTTGAAGTCGACGACGTTCGCGGGCATCTTGCCGGCGACCTTCGTCCCGGTGCCGTACAGGAGCGTGATGCTGATCTCGGGGCCCCGGTCGGCGGTGGTGCCTTCAACGTGAGCGTTCGCGCGCAGCCATTCCACCGCCCGCTCGGGATCCGCCGCCTCGGGCGAGTCCGGGAATTCGGCGATGTAGTCGTTGGCGGCATGCCTGAGGATCGCGCTCTTGGCTTCCTCCGGGTCGACGCAGTGGCCGGCGGTCGCCACCCAGCCGTCGGGATTCACGACGAAGGCGGTGCAGCCCCAGGCGGCATCGAAGGCCCTGTTGACGTTGGGTTCGCTGTAGTGCGGCAGGAGGTCGCCGTTGGGTAGCCGGACCCACCCGGCGGCTTCGGCGGCGAAGTACATCACGGCGGGCCTTATCATGGCCGCCGCCCTTTCCTCCGGGTTGGTCTGCGGACGACCGCCATCGGCGGATGCGATGCCTGGCGACCCAAGCAGCGAGAGGGCAGCCGCAGACAGCAAGGCCAAGCTGCGGCCCGGTAGGCGCCTCTTGGTCAAGAGGCCGGCTGGGCGGGACATGATTTCTCCTTTACAGGTTGTTGACGTTGACGATCCGGCGCGCCACGCCACGGGGCTAGGGACAGAAGTCCCTGGGTGCCGGGTCATTGGTTCGTGAACTGCTTCTAAATCGTTGGTGTCGGCAATACGCTGATCGCCATGGCGGCACAGATGCGCGAACCCAACGTCGTTGTCCTCGGTGGTGGTTCCTGGGGAACCACGGTGGCGTCCATCTGTGCGCGCCGGGGACCGACGCTGCAGTGGGTGCGGTCGGAGGAGACGGCGAAGGACATCAACGAGAACCACCGCAACAGCCGTTACCTCGGCGACGATGCGGTGCTCAGCGACACCCTGCGCGCCACCTCCGACTTCGCCGAGGCGGCCAACTGCGCCGACGTCGTGGTGATGGGCGTTCCCTCCCACGGGTTCCGGGGCGTGCTCACCGAGCTGGCCAAGGAGCTGCGGCCCTGGGTGCCGGTGGTGTCTTTGGTCAAGGGGCTCGAGCAGGGCACCAACATGCGGATGTCGCAGATCGTCGAGGAGGTGCTGCCCGGTCATCCGGCGGGAATCCTGGCGGGCCCGAACATCGCGCGCGAGGTCGGCGAGGGCTACGCCGCGGCGGCGGTGCTGGCCATGCCCGACCAGCATCTGGCGACCCGGCTGTCCGGGCTGTTCCGCACCCGGCGTTTCCGGGTCTACACCACCGACGACGTCGTCGGGGTGGAGATGGCGGGGGCGCTGAAGAACGTCTACGCCATCTCGGTCGGGATGGGCTACTCGCTGGGCATCGGGGAGAACACCCGGGCGCTGGTGATCGCCCGCGCCCTGCGCGAGATGACCAAGCTGGGGGTGGCCATGGGCGGCAACCCCGACACCTTCCCCGGCCTGGCCGGCCTGGGCGACCTCATCGTGACGTGCACCAGCCAGCGCAGCCGCAACCGGCATGTGGGTGAGCAACTGGGCGCCGGCAAGCCGATCGACGAGATCATCGCCTCGATGAACCAGGTCGCCGAGGGCGTGAAGGCCGCCAGCGTGATCATGGAGTTCGCCAACGAGTTCGGACTGAGCATGCCGATCGCCCGCGAGGTCGACGCGGTGATCAACCACGGTTCGACCGTCGAGGAGGCCTATCGCGGCCTGATCGCCGAAGTCCCGGGCCACGAGGTGCACGGTTCGGGCTTCTGAGCTGGCCGTGCGGCGACGCGGAATTTAAATCTTTGCGTTCCATATGGGCTTGACCCATCGGCTTGACCCGGCGTTTGCCAGCAAAATACCGTCGACGAAGCAGCCAGGGGTTCCCGGCCGCGGCTCCATGGGTCCGGACGGGTTATAACTTGCTGTGCGCCAAGGTGTTACGCCGACGTAATACAGCGCCACTCGGGGCGGATATCGGAACATCCCCCGCTAACTCCTAACGAGGGACGAGACCGATGCAGGACATCGAACAGCTCGGCAATCAACCTCAAGGCCACGGCACGCACGCGCGCAAGGACAGGGTGCGATCGATCATCCGCCACGACCTGCCTTCGTCGCTCGTGGTCTTCCTGGTCGCACTCCCGTTGTCCTTGGGCATCGCGATCGCTTCCAACGCCCCGGTGCTCGCCGGCCTGATCGCCGCGATCGTCGGGGGCATCGTGGTCGGCGCCATCGGCGGGTCACCGCTGCAGGTCAGCGGCCCCGCCGCCGGGCTGACCGTCGTCGTCGCCGACCTGGTCTCCGACTTCGGTTGGGGCGTAACGTGTTTGATCACCGTAGCCGCGGGCGCGCTGCAGGTGTTGTTGGGACTCAGCCGCGTCGCGCGGGCGGCCCTCGCGATCTCACCGGTGGTCGTGCACGCGATGCTGGCGGGCATCGGCATCACGATCGCGCTGCAGCAGGCGCACGTGTTGCTGGGCGGAAAGTCCAAGAGCACAGCCTGGCACAACCTCATCGGGCTGCCGGGTCAGATCATCGGCGCGCATCGTCCCGGGGTCATCCTCGGCGTGCTGGTGATCGTCATCCTCGTCGGGTGGCGGTGGGTTCCGGCCAAGGTGCGCCGCGTTCCGGGCCCGTTGGTCGCCATCGTCGCCGTGACCGTGGTGTCGGTCGTCTTCCCGTTCCACGTGCGCCGGATCGACCTCGAGGGGTCGCCGCTGGACGCGCTGCAGCTGCCCGACCTTCCGCACGGCAATTGGGGCGCGGTTGCGATCGGAGTGATCACCGTCGCGCTCATCGCCAGCGTCGAGAGCCTGCTGTCAGCGGTGTCGGTCGACCGGATGCACAACGGGCCGCGCACCGACTTCAACCGGGAGTTGGTGGGACAGGGCGCCGCCAACATCGTCTCGGGCGCCATCGGCGGGCTGCCGGTCACCGGGGTGATCGTGCGCAGCTCGACCAATGTCAACGCCGGCGCCCGATCCCGGGCCTCGGCCCTCCTGCACGGCGTGTGGATCCTGCTGTTCACCGTCCCGTTCGCGGAGCTCGTCGAAGAGATCCCCACCGCCGCGCTGGCCGGACTGCTCATCGTCATCGGCGTTCAGCTGCTCAAGCCGGCTCACATCGAAACCGCAATGAAGCACGGCGATCTCGCCGTGTACGTCGTGACCTCGGTCAGCGTCGTCTTCCTCAACCTGTTGCACGGCGTGATGATCGGTCTGGCGCTGGCCATCGCGTTGACCGGTTGGCGGGTCATCCGCGCCAGGGTTGAGGCGAAGCCGGTCGACGACGAGTGGCAGGTGGTGATCGAGGGTGCGGCGTGCACGTTCCTGGCGCTTCCGCGGCTGACGCGGGTTCTGGCGTCGATCCCCAGCGGAAGCGTTGTCACCGTGGAGGTTTCGGTGCACTACCTGGATCACGCTGCGCATCAGGCGGTCAGCGACTGGCAGCGCCAGCACGAGGCCAACGGCGGCGCGGTCCGGATCCGGGGCAGGCTGGAGACGGGCCACGCGGCTCGCAGGGATGCAAGCGAGCTGATCGAACGCGAAAGACCCGGGGCCGCAGCCTGATCGGGCACCGGGCTAGCTAGTCCCACCCCGAGAGGCCGAAGGTCTCGCTCGGCGCCCGCCCGCTGAGTTTCTGGACTATCCATTGGTTCATCGGCACGCCCTGCTCGATGGCTTCCAGCGCGAGGCGGGCATGCAGCTGCGGTGAGGTTCTGACGAGGATTCTCCCACTGTAGCGGCGTTCGGAAAGCGGTTCGGGGGGCACCTCTCCGGTTTCTCGCAGGGCTTCCACGTGGACCTTGACAGCCTCCTCGATGGCGGCCACGGCCTGGGGCGCCGTCGGCGCTTCGCGCCTCATGTAGGGCAATTCAATGCATACGCCCAGGTATTCGTTGTAGTCGGGCAACCATTGCGCGCGGTAGGTGTAGCGGTCCACGCGGGACTTGATAGCACGGGCGATATCAAATCGGGGAGTCACTCATCCCCAGCTGAGGGGGCGTGCGGCGGGCGGGGTGGCGCGGGCGTCGGGCGGGTGGCCCGGCTCTCCAGACCATGTGGCTCACTCAAAATTTGATAGCGCGGGTGATATCAAAAGATCGGCAACCCACTCGTACCGCGGAGAGCGTCGACAGCTAGCCGCGCGCCATCGCCTCCAGCCGCCGGATGCGGTCTTCGATCGGCGGGTGCGTCGAGAACAGCGACCCGATTCGCTCGCCCGCCCGGAACGGGTTGGCGATCATCAGGTGCGCCTGGCTGGCGAGCTGCGGCTCCGGCGGCAGCGGGGCCATCTGCACCCCGCCGGAGATCTTGCGCAGCGCGGACGCCAGGGCCAACGGGTCGCCGGTCAGCACGGCGCCGGATTCGTCCGCCTGGTACTCCCGTGACCGGGATACCGCCAGCCGCACCACGGTCGCGGCGATCGGGCCCAGCAGCGAAACCAGCAGCAGCGCAAAGGGATTCTCGCCGTCGCGGTTACCGCCGAACATGCCGGCCCACATGGCCATGTTGGCCAGCGCGGTGATGATCGACGCCATCGCGCCGGCGATGCAGGAAATCAGGATGTCGCGATTGTAGACGTGGGAAAGCTCGTGACCCAGCACCGCGCGCAACTCACGCTCGTTGAGGATGCCCAGGATGCCGGTGGTGCAGCAGACGGCGGCGTTGCGGGGGTTGCGGCCCGTCGCGAAGGCGTTGGGGGCGTTGGTGTCGCTGATGTAGAGCCGGGGCATCGGCTGGTGCGCGGCGGTGGCCAGCTCGCGCACGATCCGGTACATCACCGGCGCCTGCAGTTCGGACACCGGTTGCGCGTGCATGGCCCGCAGCGCGAGCTTGTCGCTGTTGTAGTACGTGTAGATGTTCATCCCGACGGCGAACAGCACCGCCAGCAACATGGCCGTCCTGCCGAACAGCGATCCGACAAACACGATCAACGCGGACATACCGACCAACAGGGCGAAGGTCTTCAGCCTGTTGGCATGGGGATGCCAGGTCATCGGTGTCCTCCTCGGAGCACTCAGGAATTGACTACTACAGCCAATTGAACGCCCGAGATGGGTCGTTGGGTTCCGCGACCCGCTACCCGTGCCGGCTGATGGTGTAGTCGACCAGCGTTTGCAGCGCGCGCCGGCCGGCCACGTCGGGCAGAAGGGCCAGCTCGTCGCGGGCCTCGCCCGCATATTCGGCCAGCGTCTGCTTGGCCTTCGCCATGCCCGGGGACGCCCGAAGCAGGGCGAGGGCCTCGGCCACCGCGTCGTCGTCGTCGATCGGACCCGCCAGCAGCTCCCGCAACCGCGCCGCGTCGGGGCCGGGTTCGCGCAGGGCGTAGAGCATCGGCAGGGTGTGCACGCCTTCGCGCACGTCGGTGCCGGGCAGCTTGCCCGACTCGTGCGAATCGCTGTCGATGTCGATGATGTCGTCGGAGATCTGGAACGCGGTGCCCACGATGCCGCCGAGGCGGCTCAGCCGCTCGACCTGCTCCGCGTCGGCGCCCGAGAACATTGCGCCGAACCGGCCGGCCGCGGCGATCAGGCAGGCGGTCTTCTCGTACACCACCTTCAGGTAGTGCTCGATCGGGTCCACGCCTTCGGCCGCGCCCGTCAGGCCGCGCGTCTCGCGCATCTGGCCCGTTACCAGCTGGGCGAACGTCTCGGCGATCAACCGCACCGCCTCCGGTCCCAGCAGGGAGACCAGCCGCGACGCCGTGGCGAACAGGTAGTCCCCGGCCAGGATCGCGACGTTGTTCCCCCATCGGACGTTTGCGGTGGGCGCGCCGCGGCGCACCTCCGCCTCGTCCATCACGTCGTCGTGGTAGAGCGTCGCCAGGTGCACCAGCTCGATGACCGCGCCGGCGATGGTCACATCGTGCGCCTCGGGGTTCGGCCCGATCTGGGCGGACAGCACCGTGAACAACGGCCGGAATCGCTTGCCGCCGGCCTTGAACAGGTGCGTCAGCGAGTCGGTCATCACCTCGTCGGCGCTGCGCAGCTCGGTGTCCATCAGCTGCTCGATCCGCCCGACGCCGTCACGCACGGCCGCCGCGAACGCGGCGTCGCCGAAGTCCACGCCCGCCACCACCGTCGCCGGAGTACTCACCCGACCAACATACTGGTGAGCGTGGAGACCAAAGCCGACCTGGTGGTCGCCGGAGCCGGGCCGGCCGGTTCGGCGGCCGCCGCGTGGGCCGCGCGCGCGGGCAACGACGTGCTGGTCATCGACTCCGCCAGCTTTCCGCGCGACAAGCCGTGCGGTGACGGGCTGACACCGCGCGCCGTCGCCGAGTGCGAGCGCCTCGGGCTGGGCGAGTGGCTGGACACCCGCATCCGGCATCGGGGCCTGCGGATGAGCGGATTCGGTGGCGAGGTGGAAGTCGGCTGGCCGGGCCCGTCGTTCCCCTCGACCGGCAGCGCGGTGGCCCGGCTCGAGTTGGACGACCGCATCCGTAAGGTCGCCGAGGACTCCGGCGCGCGGATGATGTTGGGAACGAAAGTCGTTGCGGTTCATCGTGACTCGTCGGGGCGCGTGGTGTCGCTGACGTTGGCCGACGGCACGGAGGTGGGCTGCGGGCGGTTGATCGTGGCCGACGGGGCGCGGTCTTCACTGGGCCGTAAGCTGGGCCGGCGCTGGCATCAGGAGACGGTGTACGGCGTCGCGGCCCGCGGATATCTGGCCACCGCGCGCGCCGACGACCCGTGGCTGACGTCGCATCTGGAGCTGCGCGGACCCGACGGCTCCAAGGACAAAGTGCTGCCCGGCTACGGCTGGATCTTCCCGCTGGGCAACGGGGAGGTGAACATCGGCGTCGGGGCGCTGTCGACGTCGAGGCGGCCGGCCGATCTGGCGCTGCGACCGCTGATCGACCACTACACCGACCTGCGCCGCGACGAGTGGGGCTTCGACGGGCCCCCGCGGGCCGTGTCGTCGGCGCTGCTGCCGATGGGCGGCGCCGTGTCCGGGGTGGCCGGACCCAACTGGATGCTGATCGGCGACGCCGCCGCCTGCGTCAACCCGCTGAACGGCGAGGGCATCGACTACGGCATGGAGACCGGGCGGCTGGCCGCCGAGCTGCTGGACTCCTGTGGCCTGTCCCAAGACCTGTCGCAGGTGTGGCCGTCCCTGCTGCAGCAGCACTACGGCCGGGGGTTCTCGGTGGCGCGCCGACTGGCCCTGTTGCTGACCTTCCAGCGGTTCCTGCCCGCGACGGGGCCGGTCGCGATGCGCTCCCCCAGGCTGATGACGATCGCGGTGCGGGTGATGGCCAACCTGGTCACCGACGACGACGCCGACTGGGTGGCGCGGGCCTGGCGGGGCGCCGGACGGCTGTCCCGGCTGATCGATCGCCGGGTGCCGTTCAGCTGAGCGCCTTTGACGTGCGCAAAAGGCCAACGGGCCTGGTAGCGGCCGCCGACAATTTTCCGCACGGTTCGGGCGCGCGGTGTATAGTCCGGCTAATGAAGGGAACGAAGCTGGCTACTATCGGCGGCCTGGCCGTCACCGCCATCGCGCTGGCCGCGCCGGCGCTGGCCTCGCCGCCGCCGTCCAACGACTACGACGCCCCGTTCAAGAACACGGTCAACGGCTTCGGCATCTATCAGCCGCAGGACCAGTTGGCGTGGCTGGGCAAGATCACCTGCGACCGGATCGGCCGGGGCGTGGACGGTGACCCGTACAAGTCGGCCAACTTCATCCAGCGCAACCTGCCGCGGGGCACCACCCAGGGCCAGGCGTTCCAGTTCCTCGGCGCCGCGGTCGACCACTACTGCCCCGACCAGGTCGGCTTCGTGCAGCGCGCCGGTACGCACTAGCTCGTTCTCAACGCAGGGGCTTATAGCCCGCGTGTAGTGCGACGATGCCGCCGGTCAGGTTGCGCCACCGCACCGCCGCCCACCCCGCCCGGGCTATCTCGCGCGCCAGGCTCGCCTGGTCGGGCCACGCCCTGATCGACTCGGCCAGGTAGACGTAGGCGTCGGGATTGCTGGACACCGCGCGCGCCACCCGCGGCAGCGCCTGCATCAAGTACTCCTTGTAGGCGGTGGCGAACAGCGCGTTGGTGGGCGTGGAGAATTCGCATACCACCAATCGGCCTCCCGGGCGCGTGACGCGCGCCATCTCGCGCAACGCCGCCTGCGGGTCGACGACGTTGCGCAAGCCGAAACTTATTGTGACAGCATCGAATACGTCGTCACCGAACGGCAGCCTGGTGGCGTCGGCGGCAACTTTCGGCACGTGGCGGGCCGCACCCGCCGCGAGCATGCCGACCGAGAAATCGGCCGCCACACACCAGGCCCCCGACTTCTGCAGCTCGACGGTGGATACCGCGGTGCCCGCGGCCAGGTCCAACACCTTCTGGCCCGGCCCGATCGTCAGCGCCGAACGGGTGGCCTTCCGCCAGTACCGGTCCTGCCCCAGCGATAGCACGGTGTTGGTCACGTCATAGCGGCGGGCGACGCCGTCGAACATCGACGCGACGTCCCGGGGGTCCTTGTCCAAGGCCGCGCGACTCATGGTGGAGACGCTACCGACTGGATAACGGACCACTCGCTTTCGCCCCCACGCGTGTGAGCTCTCGGGGAATTACGTGGCGACATCGGCGTTGCAACACTGCGTGACTCAAAAAGTTTGGTTTATCACCGGTACATCGCGCGGTTTCGGACGGGCGTGGACGATCGCGGCGCTGGAGCGTGGCGACAAGGTGGCCGCCACGGCGCGCAACACGGCGTCACTGGACGACCTGGCCGAGAAGTACGGCGACGCGCTGCTGCCGATCCGGCTGGACGTCACGGATCGAGACGCCGACTTCGCCGCGGTCAAGCAGGCACACGACCACTTCGGTCGTCTGGACATCGTGGTGAACAATGCCGGCTACGGGCAGTTCGGGTTCATCGAGGAACTCTCCGAGCGGGACGCACGCGATCAGATCGAGACGAATGTCTTCGGGGCGCTGTGGATCACCCAGGCTGCGCTGCCGTACCTGCGCGAGCAGCGCAGCGGGCACATCATTCAGGTGTCCTCGATCGGGGGCATCACCGCGTTCCCCTTGGTCGGCATGTACCACGCGTCCAAGTGGGCGCTGGAAGGCTTTTCGCAGGCGCTGGCCCAGGAGGTCGCCCCGTTCGGCGTGCACGTCACGTTGATCGAACCGGGCGGTTTCGACACCGATTGGGCCGGAGATTCGGCCAGGCACGCCGACCCCCTGCCGGCGTACGACGACGTGCGCGCGGCCGTCCAGGCGGAACGCAGCAAGCGGTGGGCCAGCCCGGGCAACCCGGAGGCGTCCGCAGCCGCGCTGCTCAAGGTTGTCGACGCCGAAAATCCGCCGCTGCGAGTGTTTTTCGGCTCGTCGCCGCTGGGAACCGCTAAGGTCGACTACGAGAACCGACTGCGCACCTGGGAGGAATGGCAGCCCGTCGCCGAACTGGCGCAGGGCTGAGGCGTCAGCTCACTCGCCTTGCGCGTACCGCTTGGCGAACACGCGCCGTCGGGCGAACGGCGATAGCACCGCCTCGTAGTGGCCGAGCAGCTCGTCACAGATGACCGGCCAACTACGGCCGAGCACGCTGCGCCGGGCGGCCAGTGCGTAACGCTGCCGTTCGTCGATCAAATGGGTGACGGCCGCAGGCAACTTCGTCTCGAACTCGTCGACGCCCAGTAACAAACCGGTGCGCCACGGCGTGACGAGGTCACGTGGGCCGCCGGCGTCGGGGGCGATCACCGGCAACCCCGACGCCAGCGCTTCCTGCACGACTTGGCAAAATGTCTCGTGCTCGCCGGGATGCACGAAGGCGTCCATGCTGGCGTATGCCGCCGCGAGTTCGTCACCGTACAAGGCCCCGGTGAAAACCGCTGTGGGCATGGCCTTTTGCAGCTTGGCGCGGTCGACACCGTCACCGACGATGACGAGTTGCAACCCGTCCCGCGCCGCCAGCGGGATCAGCCGCTCGACGTGCTTCTCGGGCGCCAGCCGGCCCACGAAGCCGACGATCGGCTTGCCCTGTGGCGACCATCGCCGCCTGAGCTCCTCATCACGCGCCGACGGGGCGAACCGCAGCACGTCCACCCCGCGCGCCCAGTGGTGTACCCGCGGGAAGCGGTGCGCCACAAGCGATTCCATCGTCACGCTGGAAGGGGCCAGCGTGCGGTCGGCGAGACTGTGCAGATGACGGAACCAGGCCCACGCGGCGCGAGACGTCATGGGAATGCCATAACTGGCCGCGAAACCCGGCACGTCCGTTTGATACACGGCGACCGTCGGCACCCCCAGCCACCGCGCCGCCTTCACGCCGCCGTAGCCGAGCAGCGCCGGCGAGGCCAAATGCACGACGTGCGGGTCGAATCCGCGCAGCACCTTCACCATCCGCGGCATCGGCACACCGAGCGGCAACGTGGTCACCTTCGGGAACATCCGCGACGGAACCCGATGCACGCGGATGCCGTCGTAAATCCGGTCGGCCGGGACCGCACCGGGCGGGGTGTCCGGGGCGATGACGAGGGCTTCGTGACCCGTCCGGCGCAGGTGCTCGAGAACCCGGATCACCGAGTTGCTGACACCGTTGACTTCCGGCAGGAACGATTCGGCGACGATGGCAACGCGCACAACACCACGGTGTCAGCACCGACTTTCGACAAGGTTGCCTACGGGCATACGTCGTGCGAAATCTGCTGGTCGGACACCTCCGGGCGCCGGTCCAGCAGCTTATCGAGCAGCGCCAGGCCGATCAGCAGGAGCGTCGCCACCAGCCAGCCCACCACCGCGATGGAGCCCGCCGGGATGATGGCCAGCCCCGCGTTGCGGTGCTGCACGCGAACCAGATTGGGGTCGTTCTTGTTGTATTCGACGTAGATGCGCATGCCCGTGGCCAGATGCGACGGATACAGCACGCCGAGCTCCGGGCGATACGTGACCCGCTCGGGTGTGACGAATTCGATGGTGGAGCGCCGCGGGCCGGCGCTGAGCACCTCGGCCTGCGCCACCCCCATGTTGTGTTGGATCGCAAGGTCGTTACGCCAGGCGCCGGCGACCAGCAGGATCGACTGCAGGGTGACCAGGGCGGCCACGATGAGCACCGCAATGCGGGCCCAGCGCAACGCAATCCTGGGCCGGGTGCTCGGCGGTTGGTCGCTGCGGCCGTGAATCAGTATGTGCAGCAATCTCTTCGGGAAATTCACCGAGCCCTCACAGGGCCGCCTTGATCGCGGCGTGGAGCTGGCGCAGCGACGAGCGGTCGGCCTTGACCTCCAGCACCCGCATGCCGGCCGCGGGTTCGTCGAGGGCCGCGCTGAGCTGGTCGACCTCGATCTGCCGGCTCTCGACGTGATAGGCGCGGCACAGCGCCCCCACGTCGACGTCGTGCGGAGTGCCGAAGATCCGCGACGACACGTCCGAGAACCTCGGATCGCCCTGCTCGAGCAGTTCGAAGATGCCGCCGCCGTTGTCGTTGGAGACCACGATGGTCAACCGGCGCGGCGTCGGCTCGGTGGGGCCGATCAGCAGCCCGGAGCTGTCATGGACGAACGTCATGTCGCCGATCAGCGCGACGGTGCGCCCCTCGTGAGCCAACGCGGCGCCGATCGCGGTCGAGACGGTGCCGTCGATGCCGGCGACGCCGCGGTTGGAGCGCACCCGGATGCCGTGGGTGTCGAGGCCGACCAGCGCCGCGTCGCGGACCGGGTTGGAGGCCCCCAGCACCAGCTGGTCACCGGGCCGCAGCGCGTCGGCCACGGCCGCCGCAACGTGCAGGCCCGTGGTGAGCGGGTGCGCCTCGAGCTGGCCGCGCACCGCGTCGATCGCGTGGCTGTTGACCTCCGCGCAGCGCCTCAGCCAGGCGGGATTCGGGGCGCCGGTGGTCACCGCCCGGGTGCCGGTGGCCTGTGAGTTGCCCGAGACGTCTGGCCAGCGCGGTCCGGTGGTCAACGCGTACACCGGGACCTTGGGGTCGGCCAGCAGCGCCGACACCGGCCTGTGCAAGGTGGGGCGGCCGAGCATGATCACCTGCTTGGGGCGCAGCAGCGGCAGGGCCAGGGGATGCAGGGGGTTGGCCGGCGCCGGGGCCGTCGGCTCGGCGACGGTCGGCAGCTCCGCGAGGTTGGGCTGGGCGCCCGCACCGTGGCCGGCGATGACGACCGTGTCGGGCGTCAGGTCGATGTCCAGCGGCTGGTCGAACGTCACGGGCGGCGTGTAGGTCCACGGCAGCCCGCCGGGCCGTCCCTGGGGGATGACGGCGCCGTGCGGCTCGGGATCGGGCACCAGCGGTTCGCGCAGCGGGATGTCGAACTGCACGGGGCCGGCGTTGGCGGTGCGAGACCCCGTGGCGGCCACCAAGACCCGGCAGGTGGCCGATCGCCAGGTGGCGTTCAGGGCGTCCAGCCGTTCGGGGGCGTCCTCGGCCAGGCCGAGGCTGATGGCGGTGCGGACCTGGGTGCCGAAGTAGCCCAGCTGCTCCATGGTCTGGTTGGCCCCGGTGCCCAGCATTTCGTAGGGCCGGTTGGCCGACAGCACGATCAGCGGCACCCGGGCGTAGTTGGCTTCCACGACGGCCGGCCCGAGGTTGGCGACGGCGGTGCCCGACGTCATCGCGACACAGACCGGGGCGCCGGCGGCGATGGCCAGCCCGATGGCCAGGTAGCCGGCGGTGCGCTCGTCGATGCGGACGTGCAGCCGGATCCGCCCGGACCGGTCGGCGTCGGCCAGCGCGAACGCCAGCGGCGCGTTGCGCGACCCGGGGCACAGCACCACGTCGCGCACGCCGCCGCGGATCAGCTCGTCAACGACGACGCGGGCCTGTGTCGTCGAGGGGTTCACTCATACAGAGTGTCACAGCCGGCCAACCGGGTGCGTGGAGCAGCGGGGTCGGGACTTAGTTGCTGGCGAAGAACTTCAGCGCCGCCTCGTTGACGGCGTCCGGACGCTCGAAGAACCCGAGGTGGCCGGCGTCGGCGATCTGCACGTAACGGCCATTGGGCAGCGCGTCCGCGACCTCTCGGCCCAGGTAGGGCGGCGTCAACACGTCGTCGGAGAAGCCGATCACCAGCACCGGCGTCGTGATGCCGCGGTAGGCCGGCAACCGGTTGGTGTACGGGGCGATGTCCAGCTGACACCGCATTCCCGGGGTGGACTTGACCGGCCACATGGAGAACATCGCGATCCAGTCCGCGACCGCGACGTCGTCGTTGAGCGTCCTGTGCGAAAAGTTTTCCAGCAGGCGGATTTTCGCCTCGTACGAGCTCGGCACCTGGACACCGGCATCGGCCAGCTCGGCCTCCGCGTCGCGGAAGAACTCACGGGTCTTGTCCATGCGGCCGCGGGTGCCCATCAACACCGCGGAGCTGACGAGTTCGGGCCGGGCGAGCATGAGCTCCTGGGCGATGAACGCGCCCATCGACATCCCGACGATGCGGGCCGGGGCGGCGTCGAGCCCTTCGATCAGCGCCGCCGTGTCGGCGACCATGGTCTGCGTCGTGAACCCCTGGGCGTTCTCGGTGGCGCCGATCCCGCGGTTGTCGAAGGTGATCACGCGGTAACCGGCCGCCAGGAACGCGGGAAGCTGATACGGGTGCCACGTCCGACCGGCGCCGCCGTGACCGCTGATGAACACCACGGGCTCACCGGAGCCGCGGTCGTCGTAAGCCAGGTTGATCACTCCGACGACGGTACAAGCAGTCCGTGGCAGGCCTTGACCCGGTCGATCCACCATTGCCGCCGCTGCGCGGGCGCGGCCAAGGCGCGCAGCCGCGCCAGGTCGGGCGTGACCGGGCCCACCGGCAGGGCGCCGTCGATGGGCGGGGCGACGTCGGCCACGTCTTCGGTGAACAGCCCACCGGTGCCCAGGCCGCACGCGTGGTCCAACACCGGCAGGGCCGCCGCGGCGGCCAGCCCGGCGGCGATCCCCACCGCCGAGTCGATCGCGCTGGAGACCACGACCGGGATGTCGATCTGCGCGGCGATCGCCAGCATGGCCGAAATGCCGCCCAGCGGAGCGACTTTCAGCACGGCGATGTCGGCGGCACGGGCGCGGACCACGGCCAGCGGGTCGTCGGCCTTGCGGATGCTTTCGTCGGCGGCGATCGGCACGTCCGGCATGTCCGGCCGCAGGCGCAGGGCCGCGAGCTCGGCGACGGTCGCGCACGGCTGTTCGAGGTATTCCAGCGGGCCGTCGGCGATCAGGGCGGCGGCCGCCTGCACCGCCTGCTCCACGCTCCAGCCCCCGTTGGCGTCCACCCGCACGGTTGGTACGAGTCTGCGCACCGCGTTGACCCGGTCGACGTCGTCGGCCAGCGTCTGGCCGGGTTCGGCGACCTTCACCTTGGCCGTGCGGGCGCCCGGGAAGCGGGCCAGCACCTCGCCCACCCGGGCGGCCTCAACGGCCGGCACGGTGGCGTTGATCGGGATGCGGTCGCGCCGCGGCGGCGGCGGACGGCGGTAGGCGGCGGCGATCGCCGACGCCAGCCAGTGCGCGGCCTCGGGCGGGCGGTATTCCAGGAAGGCCCCGAACTCACCCCAGCCCGCGGGCCCCTCGATCAGGGCGACCTCCCGGGTCGTGATGCCGCGGAACCGCACCCGCATCGGCAGCGCGACCACGTGCAGGCGGTCGAGCAAGTCCTGGGTGGATGGAATCACTCGCCGTAAACCTGGCGGCCGGCCAGATACGTCGCACGCACCTGCAGGTCGGCGATCTGCTCGGGCGGCACGGTCCGCGGGTCGGCGGAGAGCACCACCAGGTCGGCGTACTTGCCCACCTCCAGCGAGCCGGTCACGTCGTCGGCGAACAACTGCCAGGCCGCGTCGATGGTCTGCGCGCGGATGGCCTGCTCGACCGTCAACCGCTCCTCGGGTGCCAGCACCCGACCGCTGGGCGCCGTGCGGGTCACCGCGACGCTGATGTTGCGCAGCGGCTCCTCGGGCGTGACCGGGGGGTCGTTGTGCAGGGAGATGCGCATGCCGGTGGCCACCGCGGAACCCGCCGGCATCCAATGGGATCCGCGCTCGGGACCGAACAGGCCGTCGACCAGGATGTCGCCCCAGTAGTGGATCTGGTCGACGAAGATGCTGCAGGTGACCCCGAGGTCGGCGGCGCGCTGCAGCTGTTCGGGCCGGATGGCGCCGACGTGCTCGAGCCGCAGCCGGTGGTCGGGGCGCGGGTGACGCTTGAGCGCCTCCTCGTACACGTCGAGGATGGTGTCCACCCCGGCGTCACCCTGCACGTGGCAGGCCATCGGCCAGCCCAGCGGGAAGTAGGCGCCGACGATCTCGCTGAGCTGCTCGCGCGTGTAGTTGGCGTGTCCGCAGGAGCCGGGCGCCACCCCGATGGTGCGGGTGGCGTCGGTGTCCAGGTACGGGAAGGACAGCGCGATGTTGCCCACCCACGGGGAGCCGTCCACCCAGATCTTGATGCCGACCTGGCGCAGCATGTCGTCGCCCTGACCGGGGGTGGCGTCGGTGTGCATCTGCGGGTTGGAGATCTCGTAAGTGCGCAGCCGGACGGTCAGCTCGCCGCGCAACTGCTCGACCAGCGGCCCGAACGCCGGGTCGAAGGCCATCTCCGAGCAGGTGGTGAGGCCGGCGCGGTTGAGCCGGGCGCATTCGGCGCGCAGCATCGCCGGGTAGTCGCTCGGCGCGATGGCGCCGGCCAGCAACGGAAACACCGCGCCGGTTTCCTCGGCGGTGCCGTCCAGGTCCCCGTGCGCGTCGCGGCCGAAGCGGGCGCCCTTGGGATCGGGGGTGTCCCGGGTCAGGCCTGCGTGCCGAGCCGCGTGCGAATTGAAGAAGGCCTTGTGCCCGGAATTGTGGATGATGATCAGCGGCCCGTCCGGCGCCATCTCGTCGAGCCAGGCCAGCGTCGGCCGGGGCAACCCGGGCTGCAGCAGCGGATCCCAGCCGTTGAGGAACGCGCCGGCTTCGCCCCGCTTGGCGACCTCGCTCCGGACGGCGGCGACGACGGCGTCGGCGTCGGCCACCGTCACGGGCCGGATATCGACGATCCGGTCCGACAGCGCCAGCGCCTCCATCAGCGGATGGCCGTGTGCCTCAACGAATCCCGGCATGACGCAGCCTCCACCTAACGAGCCGACGTCGACGGTCTGGGTGTCGGGGCCGACGAGTCCCGCGACGTCCGACCGGCTCCCGACGGCGACGATGCGCCCGTCGGCGACGGCGAGCGCCTCGGCCGTGGGGCGTTTGTCGTCGACGGTGAGCACGGTCCCGGTGATGACGAGGTCGGCGTCGGCCATGAGAACGGATGCTAGTGCTCCTGGGTGCCATGGAGGGTCTGGCTGACCGGAATTGCAACACGTTCTAGTCTGGCCACATGAGTGACGAGCTGCTGCGCCATCCCATTCATTCCGGACACCTGACCGTCGGTGCGCTCAAGCGCAACAAGAACAAGCCGGTGCTGCATCTCGGCGACACCACGCTGACCGGCGGTCAGCTCGCCGAGCGCATCAGCCAGTACATCCAGGCGTTCGAGGCGCTCGGTGCGGGCACCGGCGCGACCGTCGGGCTGCTGTCGCTGAACCGGCCCGAGGTGCTGATGATCATCGGCGCCGGCCAGACCCAGGGTTACCGGCGCGTGGCCCTGCACCCCCTGGGCTCGCTGGACGACCACGCCTACGTGCTGGGCGACGCCGGCGTGACGTCGCTGATCATCGACCCCAACCCGATGTTCGTCGAGCGGGCGCTGGGCCTGCTGGAGAAGGTGCCCGGCCTCAAGCAGGTCCTGACCATCGGCCCGGTCCCCGAGGCGCTCGGCGATTCCGCGGTGGACCTGGTGGCCGAGGCCGCGAAGTATTCGCCCAAACCGTTGGTGGCGGCCGACCTTCCGCCCGATCACATCGGCGGGATGGCCTACACCGGCGGCACCACCGGCAAGCCCAAGGGTGTGCTTGGCACCGCGCAGTCGATCACCACGATGACCACGATCCAGCTGGCCGAGTGGGAGTGGCCGGAGAACCCGCGCTTTTTGATGTGCACCCCGCTGTCGCATGCCGGGGCGGCGTTCTTCGTGCCGACCATCATCAAGGGCGGCGAGCTGGTGGTGCTGACCAAGTTCGACCCGGCGGAGGTGCTGCGGGTGATCGAGGAGCAGAAGATCACCGCGACCATGCTGGTGCCGTCGATGATCTACGCGCTGATGGACCACCCGGATTCGCACACCCGCGACCTGTCCTCGCTGGAGACCGTCTATTACGGCGCCTCGGCGATGAACCCGGTGCGGCTGGCCGAGGCCATCCGCCGCTTCGGGCCGATCTTCGCCCAGTACTACGGGCAGTCCGAGGCCCCGATGGTGATCTCGTATCTGGCCAAGAAGGACCACGACGAGAAGCGGCTCACCTCCTGCGGGCGGCCCACCCTGTTCGCGCGCACGGCACTGCTGGACGCCGACGGCAACCCCGTGCCGCAGGGCGAGGTCGGTGAGATCTGCGTGTCCGGGCCACTTTTGAGCGGCGGGTACTGGAACCTGCCGGAGGAGACGGCCAAGACGTTCAAGGACGGCTGGCTGCACACCGGCGACATGGCCCGCGAGGACGAGGACGGCTTCTGGTTCATCGTCGACCGGGTGAAGGACATGATCGTCACCGGCGGGTTCAACGTGTTCCCGCGCGAGGTCGAGGACGTCGTCGCCGAGCACCCGGCCGTCGCGCAGGTGTGCGTGATCGGCACGCCGGACGAGAAGTGGGGCGAGGCCGTCACCGCGGTGATCGTGTTGCGGCCCGACCATCCCTCCGACGAGGAGTCGGTGGCGCGGGTGACCATCGAGATCCAGTCCGCCGTCAAGGAGCGCAAGGGTTCGGTGCAATCGCCCAAGCAGGTGATCGTCGTCGAGTCGGTGCCGGTGACCGCTCTGGGCAAGCCCGACAAGAAGGCCGTGCGCGCGCGGTTCTGGGAGGGCGCCGACCGCGCCGTCGGCTGAGCGGCTCTCGCCGAGCGTGAAATTAACTTCACGCTCGCGCCCGAGCGTGAAACTGGCTTCACGTTCGGGGCGCGCCGGGGCTAGGCGCAGTCACCCCAGCGACCAGCAGGTCGAGCATGCGACCGGTCTGCTCCGCCGAGCCGCTGGCCAGGAAGATGCCGATCAGGCTGGACACCACGTCGTCGGCCCGCACGTCGGAGCGCAGGCTGCCGTCGTCGGCGCCGGCCCGCAACAGCAGGTCGACGGCGCCGACGATGCTGTCCCGAGTCTGGCTGGGCTGCATGGCACCCGAGTCGAAGATTGCGTGCAACGACTCGGCCATGCCGCGCTTGGCGGCCACGAAGGCGGCGTAACGATCCATCCAATTGCGCAGCGCGGTCTTGGGTGGATGCCGCCCGAGGAGCCGTTCGGCCGCCGCGGCCACCTCCGCGAGCTCGGCGCGGTAGATGGCCTCGACCAGCGCCTCCCGGTTCGGGAAATGGCGGTAGAGCGTGCCGATCCCGACGCCGGCCTCGCGCGCGATCGACTCCAGCGACACCGGCCGGCCTTGCGAGAACGCCGCCGTCGCCACCTCGAGCAGCCGCTCACGGTTCCGGCGTGCGTCCGATCGGATCTCGGCCAAAGCGGAGGATCCTCCGTTTCTGCTACGCTCGAATAAGCGGAGGATCCTCCGCATCTTCTCCAGTCTGGCACGAGGGAGCACCATGACGGACAAACCACAACCCGGCGGTCTCGGCACCATCGGCACGTCGACCGTCGCACGCGTGGGCTACGGCGCGATGCAGCTGTTCGAGGCGGCGTCCGCCGACGACGCGGCCGTGGTGCTGCGCCGCGCGGTCGAACTCGGCGTCAACCACATCGACACCGCGTCGTTCTACGGCCCCGGCGAGGTGAACCGCCGGATCCGCGCCGCGCTGGCCCCCTACCCCGACGACCTCGTCATCGTCAGCAAGGTCGGCGCGCGATACACCGGCGAAGAGCCGATACCCCTGGCCGCCGCCCAGAAGCCGGCGGAGCTGCGCGCCGCGGTCGAGGACGACCTGCGCCAGCTCGGCCTGGACCGCATCCCGGTGGTGAACCTGCGGCGCATGGACCTCGGGCCCGGCGTGGCCGCCGAGGGCGACCAGGCCGTCGACCTCGACGACCAGCTCGCCGAGATGATCGCGCTGCGCGACGAGGGCAAGATCGGCGGCATCGGCATCAGCGCCGTGCCACTCGACGTGGTGCGCCGGGCGTTGCCGGCCGGCATCGCCTGCGTGCAGAACGCCTACAGCGTGCTGGACCGTTCGCAGGAAGACACGCTGCAGCTGTGCGCGGCCGAGGGCATCGCGTGGGTGCCCTACTTCCCGCTGGGATCGTCGTTCCCCGGCTTCCCGAAGGTCGCCGACCATCCCGTGGTGGCCGAGATCGCCGGCGAGCTCGGCGTCACGGGCGCCCAGGTCGGCCTGTCCTGGCTGCTGTCCCACACGCCGAACACGCTGCTGATTCCCGGCACGCGATCCGTCGCGCACCTGCACGAGAATCTCGGCGCCGGAGACGTCACCCTGGGCGCCGACGCCATGGAAAGGCTGGACGCCGTCGGCACAACGGAGCCCCAGCCCCACGGGGTCGAGCCGTTCCAGAGGTAACGTCGCTGCCTATGGGAAGCGGCAAACCGGTCAAGCCGCCGTGGTGGCTGAAGCCGGCCAACAAGGTGTTCATCCAGATGTCGCGGCTGGGACTGAGTTTCGGCGGCGAAAGCCCCGTGGTGCTGACCGTCACCGGCCGCAAGTCGGGCGCACCGCGCTCGACACCGGTGACCCCGATGACGGTTGACGGGCAGCAGTACGTCGTCGCCGGGTTCCCGGGCGCCGACTGGGTGGCCAACGCGCGGGCCGCCGGCGAAGCGACGATCGCGCGGGGGCGGCACGTCCAGAAGGTGCGGATGGCCGAGCTGGCCGCCGACGACGCCCGGCCGATCCTGCGCGCCTTCCCGGCCGAGGTGCCCACGGGCGTCGGCTTCATGAAGCGGGCCGGACTCGTCACCGAAGGCCGGCCCGAGGAGTTCGAGGCCCTGGCCGGCCGCTGCGCCGTCTTCCGCCTGGACCCGGCATAGGAGTTCAACCACCTTGACCGACAATCCCTTTGACGCGCAGTCCTGGCGGCCCGTCGCCGGGTTCGACGACCTGACCGACATCACCTACCACCGCCACGTCGAAGACGCGACCGTACGGGTGGCGTTCGACCGGCCCGAGGTGCGCAACGCGTTTCGGCCGCACACCGTCGACGAGCTGTACCGGGTGCTCGACCACGCCCGGATGGCCCCGGATGTGGGCGTGGTGTTGCTGACCGGCAACGGCCCCTCCCCCAAAGACGGCGGCTGGGCGTTCTGCTCCGGCGGCGATCAGCGCATCCGCGGACGCAGCGGTTATCAATATGCAAGCGGCGACACCGCGGACACCGTCGACCCCGCCCGCGCCGGGCGGCTGCACATCCTCGAGGTGCAGCGGCTGATCCGGTTCATGCCCAAGGTGGTCATTTGCCTGGTCAACGGCTGGGCGGCCGGCGGCGGGCACAGCCTGCACGTGGTCTGCGACCTCACCCTGGCCAGCCGCGAGCACGCCCGGTTCAAGCAGACCGACGCCGACGTGGGCAGCTTCGACGGCGGCTACGGCAGCGCATACCTGGCGCGCCAGGTGGGCCAGAAGTTCGCCCGCGAGATCTTCTTCCTCGGCCGCGCGTACACCGCCGAGCAGATGCACCACATGGGCGCCGTCAACGCGGTCGTCGACCACGCCGATCTGGAGAAGGAGGCGATCGCGTGGGCCGCCGAGATCAACGGCAAATCCCCGCAGGCGCAACGGATGCTGAAGTTCGCCTTCAACCTCCTCGACGACGGGCTGGTCGGCCAGCAGCTGTTCGCCGGCGAGGCCACCCGGCTGGCGTACATGACCGACGAGGCCGTCGAGGGCCGCGACGCCTTCCTGGAGAAGCGGCCGCCGGACTGGAGCCGGTTCCCGCGCTACTTCTAGCGTTCACAGCCCCAAGATCACCGGCCACCAACACCAGGTCGTCAGGATGGACAGCGGCACCCCGACACCGATCAACAAGGCGACGAGCTCGGGCTCGAGATCGTGCTCCATGGCGATGATGCTGGCGCCGAGCATCGGGGGCATCCCCATCTCCAGCATCGCCACCTTGGCGACGGGATCGTGCGCTTGCCCGAGGGCGCAATACATGGCCACCAAAGCCAGCGGAGCCACCAGCAGTCGATAACCCAGGCCGACGCTCAGTGGTGCGAGACGCCCGGCGATGTGGTCCAGCCGCAGGGCATAGCCCACCGCCGCCATCGCCAGCGGCGTCAGCGTGAGCGCCAGCGCGTCGATCACCTGGGTCACCCACGTCGGGCGATCGACATGATTGGTGGCGAAAGCGGCGAGGATGGCCAGGAAAGGCGGGAAGGTCACGATCCTCTTCACCACGTCACGCCAGTCGAGCCTGCTGGCGCCCGCGATCGACGCGACGGCGATACCCAGGGTGGAGACCGCCAGATAGGACCCGCACAAGTCGATCACCATGCCCAGAGCCATCCACTGATCACCGGCGTACGCGGCGATCAGCGGGAGCCCCACGAACGACGTGTTGCACCAGCCCCCGGCGAGCAGCAGAGCGCCGGTGCGTCGCCGCGACCATCCAAATGCACGGCTCAGGGGAACGATGACCACGACGGCAAGGGCGACGTCGAGCCACGGCGTTGCGGCGGCGAACCACCAGTCGTCGCTGACGCGCAGGTTGTGAACACTGTGGAAGGCCGCGGCCGGCAGCGCGATGTTGATCACCCAGCCGCCCAGCACGCTGCCGGCGTTGTCCGGTAGCCGTCCCGAGAGCCGCAACAGGAAACCGAGGATCAGACAGACCAGGACCAGTGCGATCTCCCGCATGCAGCCCGCTTCCTCCGGCGGCCCGGGCCGCGTGCCGACAAGAAGTAACCGACGGTCGGGGATCGTATTGAAGGGGCGATCGCCAAGCACGGCGGGGTAAGCCGCGCGCCACGCCCCTAGACTGCCCACCCGTGAGTAAAAGCCCGCTGCGCCGCTTCACCGATCAGCTCGTCCTGGCCAGCATGCGACCGCCGATGGCGCCGCAGGTGCTGGTCAACCGGCCCGCCATGAAGCCGGTCGAGCTCGAGGGCAAGCGCGTCCTGCTCACCGGGGCGTCGTCGGGCATCGGTGAGGCCGGCGCCGAACTGCTGGCCCGCGCGGGGGCGACGGTGGTCGTTGTCGCCCGAAGGCAGGAACTGCTCGACGCGCTCGCGGACCGGATCACCGCGGCGGGCGGCACCGCGCTGTCCATGCCGTGCGACGTCTCCGACATGGACGCGGTCGACGCACTGGTCGCCGACGTCGAAAAGCGGCTCGGCGGGGTGGACATCCTGATCAACAACGCCGGCCGGTCGATCCGCAGACCGCTGGCCGAATCGCTGGAGCGCTGGCACGACGTGGAGCGGACCATGGTGCTCAACTACTACGCGCCGCTGCGGCTGATCCGCGGGCTGGCGCCCGGCATGCTCGAGCGCAAAGACGGCCACATCATCAACGTCTCCACCTGGGGGGTGCTGTCCGAGGCGTCGCCGCTGTTCGCCGTCTACAACGCGTCGAAGGCCGCGTTGTCGATGGTGAGCCGCGTCGTCGAGACCGAGTGGGGCGGCAAGGGTGTGCACTCGACGACGCTGTACTACCCGCTGGTGGCCACCCCGATGATCGCGCCGACCAAGGCCTACGAGGGCATGCCGGCGCTGACGTCCGAAGAGGCCGCCGAATGGATGCTGACCGCCGCGCGCACCCGACCGGTGCGGATCGCGCCGCGGATGGCGATCGCCGCCAAGGCCATCGACACCTTCGGCCCCCGGCTGGTCAACACGCTCATGCAGCGGCAAAGGCTCCAGCCGAACCGCGCAGAGAGCGACTAGATCCCACCGCGACGTGATAGACACGACGTCATGGAGATCCTGGCCAGCCGGATGCTGTTCCGGCCGGCGGACTATCAGCAATCGCTGTCGTTTTACCGGGACCAGATCGGCCTCGCGATAGCCCGTGAATACCCCGGGGGCACAGTGTTTTTCGCCGGCCAGTCGTTGCTGGAGCTCGCCGGCTACGGCTCACCGGACCACTCCCGCGGCCCTTTCCCGGGCGCGCTGTGGCTCCAGGTCCGCGACATCGAGGCGACCCAGGCCGAGCTTCGCGGCCGGGGCGTGGCGATCGCCCGCGAAGCGCGCCAAGAACCCTGGGGTCTCTACGAAATGCACGTGACGGATCCCGACGGCATCACGCTGATCTTCATCCAGATCCCGCCGGACCACCCGCTGCGCCGCGACACCCGCGGTGATCAGGCGGAACGGCCGGTTAACTAAGGGCTAACATCTGACGACAAGTCGAGGTACACCCGCAATTCGACTGGTCCACCGTTCGACAATCGAATCTCCCAACTACGAGAATCAGGCGCTGTGAACATCCAATTGTTCCTCCTCAGCATTGTCGTAATCACGGCACTCGCTTTCGATTTCACCAACGGCTTCCACGACACCGGCAACGCGATGGCGACCTCTATCGCCAGCGGCGCGCTCAAGCCCAAGGTGGCGGTCGCGCTATCCGCGGTGCTGAACCTGGTGGGCGCGTTCATGTCGACCGCCGTCGCCGCCACGATCGCCAAGGGCCTCATCGACGGGCACATCGTGACGCTGGAGCTGGTGTTCGCCGGCCTGGTCGGCGGCATCGTGTGGAACCTGCTGACTTGGCTCTTCGGTATCCCGTCCAGCTCGTCACACGCGCTGATCGGCGGCATCGTCGGCGCCACGATCGCCGCCGTCGGTGGACACGGGGTGCTCTGGAAGGGCCTGGTGTCCCACGTACTCATCCCGGCAGTGGTGGCCGCGATCCTGGCCATCGCCGTCGGGGCGATCGCGACCTGGCTCGTGTACCGGATCACCCGTGGCCTTGAGACTGGACGCACCGAGGCCGGGTTCCGGTACGGCCAGTGGGGCTCGGCGTCGCTGGTTTCGCTGGCGCACGGGACCGGCGACGCGCAGAAGACGATGGGCATCATCTTTCTGGCGCTGATGTCTTACGGCTCGATCAGCCGGAACGCCGCCATGCCGCCCCTTTGGGTCATCGTTGCGTGCGCGCTGTCCATGGCGGCGGGCACCTACCTGGGCGGCTGGCGCATCATCCGCACCCTGGGCAAGGGGCTGGTGGAGATCCAGTCGCCGCAAGGCATGGCCGCCGAGTCGTCCTCGGCCGCGGTCATCCTGCTGTCCACCCACTTCGGCTACGCGCTGTCGACGACGCAGGTCTGCACGGGTTCGGTGCTGGGCAGCGGGCTGGGCAAGCCCGGCGGCGAGGTGCGCTGGGGCGTGGCCGGCCGGATGGGCGTCGCCTGGCTCGTGACGCTGCCGCTGGCCGGTTTGGTCGGCGCGGTCACCTATTGGATCGTCCACCTGATCGGCGGTTACCCCGGCGCCATCGTCGGCTTCGGATTGTTGGTCGCGACGTCGGCCGCCATCTACATCCGGTCGCGCAAGGTCAAGGTCGACCACAACAATGTCAACGCCGAATGGCAGGGCGACCTGACCGCCGGGCTGCAGGATGCCGCCGAGCATCAGCCGCCATCCGACGTGCATCCGACGAACGGCAGCGGCGCCGCCGGCCGGTACGACTCCGACGACCCCACGATGAAGGCGAACGCCTGATGAGTCACTTCAGCGACTGGTTCAACTACCAGGCATCCCTCAAGATCCTGATCTTCTCCATGCTGGCCGGAGCCGCGTTGCCGGGGCTGTTCGCCCTGGGGCTGCGATTCCACGCGGTCGGCGCCGGGCAGGTCACCACCGGTGGCAGCGCGCCACAGAAGAACCCGGCGCTGCTCGCGATCGCCTGGCTGATCTATGCGGTCGTGCTGCTGGTGATCGTCTTCGCCCTGCTGTACATCTCCCGCGACTTCATCGCCCACCACACCGGCACGGCGTTCCTCGGAGCAAAACCCAAGTAGCATCGATTGATGCCCACCGCGTTACCGCGCCGTACACCGGGGGGAACAGCGTGAACGGATTTCTCAACTCGATCGTCTCGTGGCTGCGAGCGGGATACCCGGAAGGGATCCCGCCGACGGACACCTTCCCGGTGCTCGCGCTGCTGACCCGCCGGCTGTCCCATGACGAGGTCAAAGAGGTGGCCTGCGAGCTGGTCCGGCGCGGCGAGTTCGACGACGTGGACATCGGGGTGCTGATCACCCAGATCACCGACGAGCTGCCGACACCCGACGACGTCGAGCGCGTCCGGGTCCGGTTGGCGGCCGTCGGCTGGCCGTTCGACGACGCGGAGCAGGCCGAGGACCCCGCATAGCCGTACTGCGCGCCCTCACCGTCCCGCCGGGCTCGGCCGTATCGACGCTGTTACCCGCCCTGGAACGGGTGCTCGACGCCCGCGACCCCGCACTGGTCGCCCTCGACCCCGCCTCGGACGCGCTGCGGGCGGCCCTGCGGGTCGGCGAAGAGATCGACGACGACGTGGCCCTGGTGGTGACGACGTCGGGGACCACGGGTGCGCCCAAGGGGGCCCTGCTCACCGCGGCCGCGCTGACGGCCAGCGCGACGGCCACCCATAACCGCCTCGGCGGGCCGGGCAGTTGGTTGCTGGCCTTGCCGCCGCATCACATCGCCGGGCTGCAGGTGCTGGTGCGCAGCGCCCTCGCCGGCTCGACGCCCGTGGAGCTGGACGTCTCAGCGGGCTTCGACGTCGCCCAATTGCCCGCCGCGACAAGGCGATTGGCATCCGGGCGGCGATACACGTCGCTGGTAGCCACGCAGCTGGCCAAGGCGCTGACCAATCCGGCGGCCGCGGCCGCCCTCGCCGAACTGGACGCCGTCCTGCTCGGCGGCGGACCGGCCCCGCAGGGCGTGCTCGATGCCGCGGCGGCGGCCGGCATCGCCGTGGTCCGCACCTACGGCATGAGCGAGACCGCCGGCGGCTGCGTGTACGACGGCGTGCCGCTGGACGGCGTCCGGGTCCGGGTGGCCGACGGCGGGCGCATCGCCCTCGGCGGCGCGACCCTGGCGAAGGGCTACCGCAACCCCGTGCACCCCGACCCGTTCGCCGAGCGGGGCTGGTTCCGCACTGATGACCTCGGCGCCCTCGACGGGGCTGGCGTGCTGACCGTGCTGGGCCGCGCCGACGACGCGATCAGCACGGGTGGGTTGACCGTGCTGCCGCAACTGGTCGAGGCCGCGCTGGGCAGCCATCCCGCCGTCGGGGACTGCGCGGTTTTCGGCCTCGCCGACGACCGGCTGGGCCAACGGGTGGTGGCCGCGGTCGTGGTGGCCGCGGGCCGCCCGGCGCCGACCCTGGACGCGCTGCGCGCTCATGTGACACGCGCCCTGGACGCCACCGCCGCTCCGCGCGAGATGCACATCGTCGACGCGCTGCCGCGACGCGGCATCGGCAAGGTCGACCGCATGGCGTTGGTGCGCCGCTTCGCCGGTTCGGCCGGTCAATAGGCTGGTCGACCGTGAGGGTGGCACGTCGGGAGGCAGCGGCCGTCGGGGTCGGGGCGGTGCTGGTGGTGGCGGCGTTCGTGTTGCCGCGGCTGCACTGGGGCGTCCGGCCGCGCACCGATGTGGGGCAGGAGCGATTCGGCACGCACACCGGGGCCCCGCCGATTTTCGGTGCCTGGGAGGTCCACGCCAGCTGGGGCACTGGGCCGGCCATC
The DNA here is from genome assembly GCF_001668695.1 of Mycobacterium sp. E2497. Lineage (NCBI taxonomy): Bacteria > Bacillati > Actinomycetota > Actinomycetes > Mycobacteriales > Mycobacteriaceae > Mycobacterium > Mycobacterium sp. E2497. Next base: position 74,385 of record NZ_LZKD01000184.1, on the reverse strand, counting down.
GCCATCGCGGTGGCCGCGGTGGTCTGGGGACCGATTCTGGCGCAACGCCTCTCGTGGCGGGTGTTGACGCTGGGCACGTGGGCCACCGCCTGCGGATGGGCATTCGCGCTGGCGATGATCGACGGCTGGCAGCGCGGCTTCGCCGGCCGGCTGACCACCAGGGACGAGTACCTGTCGCAGGTGCCCGGCATCACCGACATCCCGGCCGCGGTGCGCACGTTCGCCAGCCGGATCGTCGACTACCAGCCGAACTCGTGGACCACGCACGTCTCCGGGCATCCGCCCGGCGCGCTGCTGACGTTCGTCTGGCTCGACCGGATCGGCCTGCACGGGGGCGCCTGGGCCGGGCTGCTGTGCCTGCTGGTCGGGTCCAGTGCGGCGGCCGCGGTGCTGATCGCCGTCCGCGCGCTGGCCGACGAGCAGACCGCGCGCCGCGCCGCACCGTTCGTCGCCGTCGCGCCCACGGCGATCTGGGTGGCGGTGTCGGCCGACGGGTACTTCGCCGGCATCGCCGCATGGGGCATCGCGCTGTTGGCCCTGGCGGTGCACCGGCCGGTCCGGTTCCCCGTGTGGGCGGCCGCCGGCGCGGGCCTGCTGCTGGGCTGGGGCGTGTTCTGCAACTACGGGCTGATGCTGATGGGGCTGCCGGCCGTGGCGGTGCTGGCGTCGGCCGCCGACTGGCGAGCCGCGCTTCGGGCGCTCGGCCCGGCGACGCTGGCCGCCGTGGCGGTGGCCGTGGCCTTCGCGGTCTCGGGGTTCTACTGGTTCGACGGCTACACCCTTGTGCAGCAACGCTATTGGCAGGGCATCGCCAAGGACCGGCCGTTTCAATACTGGAGCTGGGCCAACCTGGCGTCCGTCGTGTGCGCGATCGGGTTGGGCAGCGTCGCCGGGGTCACCCGGGTGTTCGACTGGGCGGCTATCCGGCGCCGCTCCGGGTTCCACCTGCTGCTGCTGGCCGTGCTGGCCGCCATCGCCTGCGCGGATCTCAGCATGCTCAGCAAGGCCGAGGTCGAGCGGATCTGGCTGCCCTTCACCATCTGGCTCACCGCGGCGCCCGCGCTGCTGCCCGTCCGGTCACACCGGCTGTGGCTGGCGCTCAACGCCGCCGGCGCCGTGGCGCTCAACACCCTCATCGTCACGAACTGGTAGGCGCGGCTACAGGCCGGCCGCGCGGGTGAACCTGGCGAAACGACTGGCCTGCCCGCACGCCTCGCGCACCGCGGCAACGTCGTCGAGCACGTCGATGTCGGCCAACCGCGGCACGGGCGTGACGTGGATATCATTGTTGCGCAACGCTTTCAGGGTGAGCTCCCCGGTGTCGGGCTGGGACATCGGGACGGTGCGCAGGCATTCGGCCATGGCTGGCGCCGCCACGCCGAGCACCCACCAACCGCCGTCGTGGGCCAATCCCAGCACGGCCGGCGCCTCCAGCAGCCGGCGCGCGCAATCGGCCAGCAGCTCGGCGGTCACCTGCGGGGTGTCCATCCCGATCTGCAGCACCGGAAACCCGTCCGCGGCGTCGGCGTGGGCGTTGGCGAGCCGGTCCGCGAAGTCCTCGCCGCGCTGCGGAATCACGGTGAAGGACCGCAGCCGTCGCCGGATCTCGACCGCGCCGGCCGCGGAGTCCAGGTCACCGGTCATGGCGACTACCCGGTTGGCCACCGGCGCGGCGGCCACCGCGTCCAGCGTGTCCAGCAGCGCGGCCGCGGCGATCTCGGCGGCGACGGCGTCCCCGACGCTGGCCGCAAGCCTGGTCTTGGCGCGGCCCGGCTCCGGCGCCTTGGCGACCACCAGCAGCGTCACCGGCAGGACGCTCACGAGATCACCTTCCAGAAGTCGAGGATCGCGGTGATGCTCCCCCGCAGCGAACCGCTGACCTTCGACTTACCGCCCGTCCGGGGGCCGTAGCCGACGTCGAGTTCGACCACGCGCCAGCCGGCCGCGGCGGCGCGCACCAGGAGCTCGAGCGGATAGCCCGAACGCCGGTCGACGACGCCGAGGTTCAGCAGCGCCTCCCGCCGGGCCACCCGCATCGGCGCGATGTCGTGCACAGGCAGTCCGTGGCGGGTGCGCAGCCGCCAGCTCATCACCACGGTGCCGACCCGGGCGACCCAGGGCCAATGCAGTCCGGCCACCGGCCGGCGCCGCCCGACCACCAGGTCCGCGCCCTGCTCGAGCGCGGCGACGAGCCGCGGCAGGTCGCCGCCATCCATGGAGCCGTCGGCGTCGATCACCGCCACGATCGGGGTGGTCGCGGCCACCACGCCCGCGTGCACCGCCGAGCCGTACCCGGCCCGCGGCTCCACGACGACCTCGGCGCCGTGCCGCCGCGCGACCCCGGCGGTGTCGTCGGTGCTGTTGTTGTCGACCACCAGCGCCCGGTATCCGGCGGGTATGCCGGCCAGCACGCCGGGCAGCGACTCCTCTTCGTTCAGACAGGGCAGCACCACCGTGACGGCGTCGGGCATGACGCCTCAGAACCCGCGATGGCTGCGCGGCTGCTGCGGGACGAGCGTCTCCTGCGAATGCGTGGGCGGCGCGGTCTCTTGCGTGTGCGGCGGCGACGAGTAGGTGGTGGGGGGCTGCTCGTGCGAGGTCGGCGGCGGGGAGTACGACGTCGTCGGCGGCGAGTACGACGTGGTCGGCGGCGAGTAGGAGGTTGTCGGGGGCGAGTACGAGGTCGTCGGCGGGCTGATCGAGGTCGTCGGCGGGCTGATCGAGGTCGTCGGCGGGCTGATCGACGTCGTCGGCGGGCTGATCGAAGTCGTCGGCGGGCTGATCGACGTCGTCGGGGGCTCGTAACTGGTCGTGGGCGGGGTGATCGTCGTCGTGGACGGCGGGTTGTACGGCGGCTGCGGGTAGCCGGGTTGCCAGCCCGGGAACGGAACGATGACCGGAACGGGAACGGGCACAACGGGATTCGGGTTGGGCACGCCCCCCGGGGCGCCGGGCTCCACCGGCGCGGCGGGCGCCGCCGGCGCCCCTCCCCCGGCGGGCGGCGCCACCTGTTGCGGAACGGCGGTGGGGGCCGGGAGGGTGCCTCCCTGGAACCCGGCGTTGGGCTGGTCGACCGGGGGCGGCGGCACCGGCGCCTGCTGCTGCGTCGGCAATAGCGGCATGAACTTGCCCGGAGCGGCGTTCTGGTGCCCGACGACGGGCTGTTGACTCGCGGTGGGACGGACGGCGATGGCGATCGCGGCGGCCAGGGACGCGAACCCGACGACGGCGAAGGCGATCACGGCGTTGCCGACCACCAGGGAGCGTCGGCTCAGGCGCGAGGGGATCGCCTCGGTCTGGTCGACGTGGTCGTAGTCGTCGAATTCGGGGCCGTACTCGTCGCCGGCGAACGGCTCGGCGTCATCCGCCATCGAATAGGCCAGCTGCGGCTCCTCCTCGGCCGGCGGCGGCACGACCGTCGTCTCGTCCCCGGTGAGCCCGGGCGCCATCGCCGTCTCGTCCCCGGTGAGCCCGGGCGCCATCGCCGTCTCATCGCCGGTGAGCCCGGGCGCCATCGCCGTCTCGTCCCCGGTGAGCCCGACGGCCGGCGCCATCGCCGTCGCATCGGCACCGGCCGCGGCCGCCATCGCGGCGCCGCGGGCGACCGCGAACGCGGGTTCGTCGGCGACCTGCACCCGCATGGTCGACGACGCGTCGCGCAACTGGTCGGCAACCTGGGCCAACTCGGGCGAAGCCCCCGCCAGGTACACCTCGCCCGGGGCATCCGGCCGGGCGCTGAGTTGGGCCATCATCGTGTTGAACGTCGCGGTGACGTCGCCGCCGGCGAGTGGCTCCCTGGCCAGCACGGTCGGGGGGGAGTTCTGGTCGTCGGCGGAGCCTGGCACCGACAACGTCGCCGTCGCGTCGTCCATCACCAGCGCGGCGCCCGGCCGGCCCGCCGCGCGCATCAGGGCGGCCACGGCCTGCGACTCGGAGAGCACTGCGACGTTGGAAACACCGGAGTCTTGCAGCGCCTGGCGCAGCTGGCCGGCACGCGGATCGTCGCTCCAGCACACGCGGGTGCCGACCAGCCGGTGATTCTCATCCGCCAGGAGCCGATTGGTGCCGACCACCGTCTCGGTGAGTTTTCCGACCGGGTTGTCCTCCAGGTTGACGACGGATTGGTCGATCACGTCGGCGCCCTGCGCGCCCGGCCCGACAAGCGCCAAGCGGGCAACGGGGCCCGTGACCGCGACCCCCAACACGACGTCCATCCCGGTTCTCCTTCGGCTGGTTACCCCACGACCAGCAATGTCCCGGCATCATTACACTTGCGATACCGTTGGCAGTATCAGTTATTCGGGCGACAAGGTTTGCCCATAGCGCAGCGTAACCAGCTTCTCGAACTACAGGACGGTCGCCGCGGAATCCGCCACGGCGTCCGAACGGAGAATATGTTCGCAAGCGAGCAGTGCGGCCGGCTCGGCAGGGCGATCACCCGCCGCGCAACCGAACCTGCGCCACAACCGACCGTCGTCGAATCCCGGGGGGCATGGTGAGCCAGAGCAGCGACGACGCCCCTACCGGCCCCATCGATCACGGGCAGGCGCAGCGGACCACTCGCATCATCCGGCCGGCCGCAGGCGATTTGACCCCGCCCGGGAATTCCACGCGACGCTGGCACGTCGTCAGCGATCTGACCGCCGTCGCGCTCCTGATCGTCGCCCTGTTGCTGCCGTGGAACCTGGACTTCGGCGTCGGGATTCCCGGCAGCAGCCCGGTTCTCTTCGCGGTGCTCGTCGCGGCGACCGCGCTGTCCGTCATCGCCGTCGCCGCGGCCGGTTCCTGGCGGTCGTCCGGTGCGCGGTTCAACCCCGCGGCGGCGGCCCGCCTTCGCCTGGGGCTCAACGTCCCCTATGCGCTGCTGGTGCTGGCGTTCGTGGGATTCGACGCGTTCGAGACCGTCAAGTTCGGCGGCACGGTGAACGTGCCGGGCGGCGTCGGGCCGGGCGCGTGGGCCGGCATCGCCGGCTCCCTGCTGAGCGCGCAGGCGGCGGCCACCGGCGCCCGCTCCGGACCGGTCCCCGAGGGCGACGAGTACACCGGCTGGCTGAGGTCGGCCCGGGTCATCGGCTACGCGTCGATGCTGTTGGCGGTGCTCAGTTTTGGCTTCAACCTGTATTGGCGGGTGCGCTACGCGCTGCAGAACGTCGGCGGCGCAGCCGCTTTCGGCACGCAGAACGTCGCGGTGATCGTGACGGCGCTGGTGTACGGCGTGGTGGCGTTGGTCGCCGTGCTGGTCGCCGCCAGGTGGTTGCTGCGCGGCACCCGGGCCTCCCGGCTCGCCACCGTCGCGCTCGGCGCGTCGACGCTGGTCGCCGGGATCGGAGTGTGGATCCTGCCCGCGGGGCGGAACATCGACGCGTTCCACGGCATCGCGCAGAACACCTCGACCGCCGGGGTCGGCTTCGAGGGCTATCTGGCATGGGCGGCCGCCGCGGCGATCTTCGCACCCGGGACGCTGTTCGGTCACCGGAACACCACCGGGGCCGAGGAGGGCGCCTGGCGGGTGGCGGCCCGAAACGGCTTGCTGCTCATCGCCGTATGGGCCCTGGGCTCGATGGCGATGCGGCTGACGGATCTCTTCGTCTCCGTGAGCCTGAATTACCCCTTCTCCCGCTACGACAGCGTGGTGCTGGCGGCGTTCGACCTGGCCACCGCCGTCCTGGCGATCTGGCTGCGCGTCAACCTGGGCAAGGCCGCCCGCTCCGCGCGGCTGATCACGGCGCTGTGCGGGCTGGTCGCCACGCTGAGCGTCGCCCGCGTCGTGGTGGGGGTGGTGTTGGCGCCGCGGTTCGCGGATTCACCCAATTCGCCTGCGCAGCACCCGGTCTACGGCAACAACCTCGCCCAGCAGATCACCAGCACCTTCGACGTGACGCTGTGCGGCCTGGCCCTGTGCATCCTGGGGGCCGCCGTGGTCACCGGACAGCTGCGCGGCCGCCGCCTGCGACGCCGCCGTGCCGTCCCCGGGCCCGCCGTCCCGCCGCCCGGCGCTCCCGCCGCGCCCAGGGCGCGAGTCCCGGTGGGCCACGCGGCCGCGCCGTCGGCCACGGCGACCACGCGGATCGCCACCGGCCCGCGGATCTTCCGGGGCGACGACTCCGCGACGCGCCAGATACCCGTGCAGCGGCCCAAGATCTACCGGCCGCCGCAGGGGTAGGACGCTCAGCGCAGCGGGGCGAACGCGAATTCGCGCAGCCCCTCGGCCGGGTCGATGGCCGCGCGGAAACCCAACACCCGCTCCGCCCGCGACGGGTCGGCGACGATGTGGCGCACGTCGCCGCTGCGGTACTGGCCGGTGATCACCGGTGCGAGCCCACCGCCCCGCGCATCGCAGAGCGCGCCGGCCACCTGCAGGATCGAGACCGGCCGCCCCGAACAGACGTTCACCGCGGTGAAGCCGTCCGTGTGCCGGGTGGCCGCGAGGTTGGCGGCGGCCACGTCGTCGACGTGGACGAAGTCCCGCATCTGGCCGCCGTCCTCGAAAACCCTTGGCGGCTTGCCCTTTTCGAGCGATGACCGGAAGATCGCCGCCACGCCGGAATAGGGGGTGTCGCGTGGCATCCCGGGGCCGTACACGTTGTGATAGCGCAGCGCCACCACCGAGCCGCCTGTCGCCTCCGACCACGCCAGCGCGTAATGCTCCTGCGCGGTCTTGCTGGCCGCGTACAGGCTGCGCGGGCGCAGCGCGGCGTCCTCGTCGACCAGGCGCCACTCGAGTTGCTCGCCCCCGGCCGGGCAGCGGTGTTCGAAGAGCCCGGCGTCCAGGTCGGCGCGCCGCCGCGGCAGCGGGTCGACGAGCCCGTGTCGCCCGCATTGGTACCGGCCCTGGCCGTACACCACCATCGACGACGCCAGCACCAGGCGGCGCACCCCGGCGGCGAACATCTGCGCGAGCAGCACCGTGGTGGCATAGTCGTTGTGACCGCCGTAGGCGGGGGCATCCGCGGCGTCCACGCCGGCCCCCACCATCGCCGCCTGATGACACACCAGGTCCACCCCGTCCAGCAGCGGCGCCAACGCGTCGGCGTCGCGGACGTCGACGCGGTGACAGCCCTGCGGCAGCACCGGATTCGGGCCGTGCGCGGCCGGCAGCAACGCGTCGACACCGACCACGTCGTGGCCCGCGGCCCGCAGCGCCGCGTCCACCCGCGAGCCGATGAAGCCTGCCGCACCGGTCAGCAACACCCTCATGGCAACTCGAGGGGCAGCGTGACGCCGGTGTGCGGCAGGCAGTGTGCGCAGTCGCGTTCGCCGGCAACGCGGCCGATCGCGTCGCGCACCAGCCCTTTGAACGGACCGATGTTCTTCTCGAATTCGGCGAACACCTCGACGGTCGTCACACCCTCGCCGGCCGCCACACCGGCGTCCAGGTCGGTCACCAAAGCGATTGCCGCATAGCACATTTCGAGCTCCCGAGCGAGCACCGCCTCGGGGTAACCGGTCATGTTGACCAGCGAGAACCCGGCCGACGCGAACCATTGGCTTTCCGCGCGCGTGGAGAACCGCGGGCCCTGGATCACCACCATGGTGCCGCCGTCGACCACCCCGGGCAGGCCGGTGACGGCGGCGCGCAGGGTCGGACAGTACGGGTCGGCGAAGTCGACGTGAACACCGCCGGAGTCGAAGTAGGTGTCGGGGCGGCCGCTGGTGCGATCCACCAGCTGGTCGGGCACCACGATGGCGCCGGGACCGTTCTCGGGTTTGAGGCTGCCGACGGCGCACGGGGCGAAGATGCGCCGGACCCCTAGCTTGCGCAACGCCCACATGTTGGCCCGGTAGGGCACCGTGTGCGCCGAGAACTGGTGGGTGAGGCCGTGCCGGGGCAGGAAGGCGACCTGGTGTCCCGCCACGGCGCCGATCGTCACCGCGGCGCTGGGCGGGCCGTACGGGGTGTCGACGTCGACGACGCGGGTGTCCGACTCGAAGAAGGTGTAGAAGCCGCTGCCGCCGATGACTCCGAGCATCCGCCCATTGTGGTGCATGGCCCGTGTCCGATCGCGGGTGCGGGGGCGCGGCCCACTCCTGGCAGGATGCGTGCGTGGCCAGTTTCGGGCAGTGGATCTCGGGTGCGCGTCCGCGGACGCTGCCCAACGCGGTGGCCCCGGTGGTCGCGGGCACCGGCGCGGCGGCATGGCTGGGATCCGCGGTGTGGTGGAAGGCGCTGCTGGCGCTGGCGGTGGCGCTCGCATTGACCATCGGGGTGAACTACGCCAACGACTACTCCGACGGCATTCGGGGCACCGACGACGACCGGGCCGGCCCGGTGCGCCTGGTGGGTTCGCGGCTGGCCACCCCGCGGTCGGTGCTGGCGGCCGCGGTCGCCAGCCTGGCGATCGGGGCGGCCGCCGGCGTGGCGCTCGCGCTCGTCAGCGCTCCGTGGCTGATCGCGGTGGGCGCGGTGTGTATCGCCGGCGCGTGGCTGTACACCGGCGGCTCGAAACCGTACGGCTACGCCGGTTTCGGCGAGGTCGCGGTGTTCGTGTTCTTCGGCCTGGTGGCGGTGCTCGGCACGGAGTACACGCAGGCGTTGCGGGTGGACTGGGTGGGGCTGGCGCTGGCGGTGGCGACCGGGGCGCTGTCGTCGTCGGTGCTGGTGGCCAACAACCTGCGCGACATTCCCACCGACGAGCGGTCGGGGAAGATCACCCTGGCGGTGCGCCTGGGCGACGCCCGCACCCGCGTGTTGTATCAGGCGCTGCTGGCGACTGCCGGGGTGTTGACACTGGCGCTGACGGCGGCCACGCCGTGGTGCGCGGTGGGCTTGGTGGCCACGCCGCTGGCGCTGCGCGCGGTGCGTCCCGTGCGGTCGGGGCGCGGGGGCCCGGAGTTGATTCCGGTGCTGCGCGATACCGGCCTGGCGATGGTCGTCTGGGCGATCGCGGTGGCCGCGGCGCTGGCGCTGGCCCGCTGATCGGGCGTCCGCCCGCGGCGGGTTGTACCGGCGTGTCGCCGCCGTGGATGCACACTCGGGTGCACGAGCGGGACCGGATCCGATAACAATGGAGGACCGGCGTCGGGACGATGGCCGTTGTAGCGAGGACCGATCGGGGACAGCAATGAAGCAGATCGCCGCGACCAGTGGGCCGACGAACGTCGGGTTGCTCAGCGTCGGGGCCTACCGCCCCGCGCGCGTGGTCACCAACGACGAGATATGCGAGAACATCGACTCCTCGGATGAGTGGATCTTCTCCAGGACCGGGATCAAGACGCGCCGATTCGCCGCCCGAGAGGAATCCGCCGCATCCATGGCCACCGAGGCCGGGCGAGAGGCCATCGCCAAGGCCGGGTTGACGCCGCCGGACGTCGACTGCGTGATCGTCGCGACGAGCACGCATTTTCTGCAGACCCCGGCCTGCGCGCCCGCGGTCGCCGCGGCGCTGGGCGCGACCGGCGTGCCCGCGTTCGACGTCTCGGCGGGGTGTGCGGGCTTCGGTTACGCGCTCGGCGTCGCCGCGGACATGATCCGCGGCGGGACCGCCGGCAAGGTACTGGTCCTCGGTTCGGAGAAGCTGTCGCCCACGGTGGACATGCAGGACCGCACCAACTGCTTCATCTTCGCCGACGGCGCGGCGGGCGTGGTGGTCGGCGAGACGCCCGATCAGGGCATCGGCCCGACCGTCTGGGGCAGTGACGGCGAACAGGCCCTGGCCATCCGCCAGGACATCGACTGGATCGACTACATGGACAGCCCGACGGGCCCCCGCCCGTTCCTGCGGCTGGAAGGCAGCGCGGTGTTCCGCTGGGCGGCGTTCGAGATGGGCAAGGTCGGCCGGCAGGCCATGGACGCGGCGGGTGTGCGGCCCGACGAGATCGACGTCTTCGTGCCGCACCAGGCCAACAGCCGCATCAACGAGGTCCTGGCGAAGAGCCTGGAGCTGCGGCCGGACGCCGTCGTCGCCAACGACATCGAGCACACCGGGAACACCTCGGCCGCGTCCATTCCGCTGGCGATGGCCGAAATCCTGGCCACCGGGGCGGCTGAGCCGGGCGACCTGGCGCTGCTGATCGGGTACGGCGCGGGCCTCAGTTACGCCGCACAGGTCGTGCGGATGCCCAACTTCTGATCGGTCTTCACCCGTCATCGCTCCCCTCGTCGGGCGGCGCGTCGCCGTGCAACCGCGCCCGTAGCTGTTCGCGCTCCCGGCGCCGGCGCTCACCGGCGATCGCCAGCGACGCGGTGGCGCGCCGGCGCAGCGGGCCGAACAGCCAGATGCCCAGGGGCATCGCGATGATCAGGGCGAACAACGCGGCGACCGCGATCGGGAACTCGCGGACGCCCATCAGGCGCGCCGCCCCGTAGATCGCGGCGGCGAGCGCCACCGCCAGCAGCAGTCGCGCGGCCGCGTAGAGCGAAACGTCGACGACCGCCCGATGGCGGGTGCCCCGCGCGCCGCCTTCGTCCGCGCGGTCCCCAGTGCTGTTGTCGCTAGCTCCTTCTGGCACAGGGGAGAGCCTACGACGCGGGTATATTCGTCAAAGGAGGTGTTGAGTGCTCTACCTGCTGCTCGTCCTGATTCTGGGGACGCTGATCTACGTTGGCTGGCGTACGGCGCGGTCGCAAATCAATCGGCCCAAGACCCGCGTCATCGGGCCCGACGACGATCCAGAGTTCTTGCGGCGGTTGGGTCACGGGGACAACAACCCCCGCTAAGGCTCGCTCTAGGCGACCCCGGGGTTGCGCTGGTCGCCCGGGAATCCGTCGGCGACGATGGCCGCCAGTTCGGTGAGCGCCTCGCGGGTCGACCGCTTCAGCCGGTCCAAGTCGATCTCGGCGCCCTCTTCGAGGTGCGGGTCGAACGGCACCACCTGGACCGCGCGGCAGCGGCGGGAGAAGTGGTCGACCACCTTGTTCATGTCGACCTTGCCCGTCCGTGACCGGACCCCGTTGATGACCGCGATCGAGTTGCGGACCATCTCCTCGTGGCCGTGCGCGTCCAGCCAGTCCAGCGTCGCCGACGCGCTGCGCGCGCCGTCGATGGACCCGGAGCTGACGACGACGAGCACGTCGGCCTTGTCCAGCACCGAGGACATCACCGAATGCAGCAGCCCGGGCCCACAGTCGGTGAGCACCAAACCGTAGAACCGCTCCAAGACGTCCAAGACCCGCGTGTAGTCGTCGGCGCCGAACGCCTCCGAGATGGCCGGGTCGGTTTCCGAGGCCAGCACTTCCAGCCCGCTGGGGCCCTTGGAGGTATAGCGGCGGACGTCGCTGTAGCGCTCGATGCTCCCGGCGTCGTGCAGCAGCTGACGCACCGTCGCCGCCGTCTCCAGCGGGATCTTCTGGCTCAGGGTGCCCCGGTCGGGGTTGGCGTCGACCGCGATCACCCGGTCACCACGGATGGAGGCGAAGGTCGCGCCCATGGTCGCGGCGATGGTCGTCTTGCCGACACCGCCCTTCAGCGACACCAGCGCGATCCGGTAGCAACCGCGCAACGGCCGGTTCACCTGCGCCACCAGGTTGTTGTAGCGGGCTGCCCGGGGGCTCTCCCCCAGGTTGATCAGGTGGCCGGACAGGTCGTAGAGCATCCGGCGCCAGCCCGCCGACGGTGGCGGCTTGACCGGCCGCAGCAACATACCGGTGGACAGCTCCGGGTACGGCGTGTGCGGCAGCGGCTCGGGCCGCGGCGGGACCGGCATGGGCGCCGCTTCGGCCGGGCCCGTGTAGTAGGCGCCGTACGCCGTCGGGTCGACCCGTGGGATACCGGTCACCGGGGTGGAATCCCACGGCGGCATCCCGGCGGGCCTGGGCATGGTCGGCGGCGCCGCCTCACGCCGCTCGGGGCCGGAGGCCCGCCCCTGGGTGCGGAACCCGGCGAAGGCGCGGGTCGGCGCGTCGCCGGCGTCGGCCGGCGCCTCGTCCGCGGCTGGTGACGGCGGGTCCGACGGCCCCTGCGGAGCCAGTTGCGTGGTCGGTTGATCGGGCGCCCCCACGCCCGCCGATGGCTGGTCTGACACGTGCACTCCCCCTTGTTGTGTTACCCGGGTCGGTCGCTGGCGGTCACCCCACGCCCGCATACGAATGCAGGCCCACGGTGACCAGGTTAACGAAGAACAGATTGAAGACCATGGCCACGAACCCGGCGACGTTGATCCAGGCCGCCTTCCTGTCCCGCCATCCCGCCGTCGACCTGGCGTGCAGGTAGGCGGCGTAGATCACCCATGCGACGAAGGACACGGTCTCCTTGGGATCCCAGCCCCAGTACCGGCCCCAGGCCTCCTCGGCCCAGATCGCGCCGAAGATGACCCCGAAGCCGAACACCGGGAAGGCGAAGATCGTGGTCCGGTAGGCGACGCGGTCCAGCGTCTGCGCGTCGGGGAACCGCCGCAGCATCCGGGCCACGGCGCCGTCGGAGTCGTCGTCGCCCAGGCGTGAGGTCCGCAGCAGGAACAGGATGCTGGCGATGCCGGCGACCATGAACACCCCGGAACCCAGGCTGACCACCGACACGTGGATGGGCAGCCAATAGGACTGCAGCGCGGGCATCACCGGGGCGGCGTTGGTGTAGAGCCAGCGTCCGGAGACCGTCAGCAGGATCAGCACCGGCACCAGCAGGAAGACCCACAGCGGGCGATACTGCGGGCGGCGCAGCACGAACGCCCCGGCGAGCAGCCCGCACATGCAGGTCAGGTTGATGAACTCGTACATGTTGCCCCACGGCGCCCGCAGGGTGGCCAGGCCGCGCAGCACGATGCAGGCGAACAGCAGCCCGATACCGAGGTAGACGACGGCCAGCCCGGCCCGCCCGACACGCTCGTCCAGCGGCCGCCGGGGGGCGTCGTCCACGATGCCGGGGGTGAAGCCGTCGGAGGACACCGCGCCCGCCAGCACCCGCTCGCGCTGGTCGACGCGGCGGCCGCCCGCGTAGGCCAGCTCGAAGGCCAACAGCAGCAACGCGATGACCAGCGCCACGACGGCCGACGTGAACGCCCAGTCGGAGTACCGCGCCAAGCCGATGTTGACGTGCACCGTGTTCATTTGACGTCCACCTGAGAACTCCTTCCGGAGGCGGGGGGGTTGAGTAACTGCGCCGCGCCGGGCTCGCCCAGACCGTCCAGCACCCGCTCCGTCAACCGCTCGAACTCGTCGCCCCACCCGGAGTTGTCGGTGCGCGCGAGCCCGCCCAATTCGACGTTCACCGTACCGGCCGCCTCGCCACCCACCTCAGTGAGCCTGACCCACACCCGGCGGCGGCGCACCAGCAGCGATACCACCAGCCCGGCCATCATCGTGATGGCGAAGACCAGCACCCAGCTCTGCCCGGGATCGTGGGAGACCTGCAGGTTGACGAACGGCACCGCGCCGTCGAAGCGGACGACGGTGCCCGCCGCCGGCCCCTGGTCGATGCGCACCTCCTGCCCCGCGCGCAGGTTGACCCGCTTCTCCCTGGTCAGCCGGCCCTGCTGGATCAGCCGGGGATCCAGCGTGAACAGCGATTGCGGCCGCCCGGTGTCCAGCCCGGTGTCGCCCCGGTAGATGTCCACGGCCACAGCGGGGGCGTTGAGCGCCGGGAAGCGCGACGACAACAGCGTCCCGTCGAGCTGCTCGGTGGGCGCCAGCAGGCCCTGGATGGCGATCTCGTGCTGGCGGCGCTCGGCGGCGCCCGGGTAGCTGCCGGCGGGCGGGTCGATGCGCACCACCCCCGACGAGAGCAACGTCTGCGGGTTGTCGGGCCGCCATTGCACGGTCGACGTGCGGGTCTGCCCGCCCGGGAAGGTCACGGTGAACGTGGGCGCGTAGCCGTGGCCCTGCAGGTACACCCGGTCACCGCCGACGCGCAGCGGGTGGTTGACCTCCAGCAGGTAGTGCCGCCAGCTGTTGGCCGCCAGGTCCCGGCCCGCCTGGTAGTCGATGTCGGCGGCGAACGACGTGGCCTGCCCCGACGGCAGGTAGTGGGCCTGAAAGTCGTTGACGCGGATGCAGATCGGGTTCAGCGACGTGCCGTCGACGGTGTTGCCGGCCCGGAACGAGTCGAACGCGGCCGGCGAGGCCGAGCAGAAACCCGGCCCGGAGTCGGCGATGACGATGACGTTGCCCTCGTAGCCGAACAGCTTGCCGACGGCCACCGCGACCAGCAGGCCCAGCAGCGAGAAGTGGAACACGATGTTGCCGAACTCGCGCAGGTAACCCTTCTCGGCGGACACCTCGACGACTTCGCCCTCGTGCCGGATCGCCGTGCGCCAGCCGCGGAGCCGGCCGGTGATCGTGTTGGCCAGGGCGTTGAGCTCGTCGGCGTCGGCGTGGATCTGGGCGCTGGCGTGCTTGGGCAACCGGGCCAGGTTGCGCGGCGCGGCCACCGGGATGGCCCGCAGACTCCGGGCGTGCTCGATCATCCGCGGGGTCAGGCAGCCGACCAGCGAGACGAACAACAGCACGTAGACGGCGGTGAACCAGAAGCTGGAGAACACGTTGAACGCCTGCAGCCGGTCCAGCCACGGCCCGATCAGGGGGTGGGCTTTCAGGTAGTCGTCGACCTTCCCGGCGTTGAGGCTGCGCTGCGGCAGCAGCGCACCGGGGATCGCGCCCAGCGCGAGCAGGAACAGCAGCACCAGCGCGGTGCCCATCGAGGTCAACGCGCGCCAGGTGTTGCGCCCCCAGGCGAGTGCGCGCCTCAAATCGGCAGCCTCACGTCGGACACGAAGGCGTCGCGCAGCCAGGAGATGAAGTCGTTCCACACCCCGGTCACCAGCAGGGCACCGACCGTGATGAGCAGCGCGCCGCCGAAGATCTGGATGGCCCGGGTGTGGCGGCGCAGCCAGCCCAGGGCCCCCACGGCGCCCGCCGAACCGAGGGCCAGCAGCACGAACGGGATGCCCAGGCCCAGGCAGTAGGCGATCACCAGGACGATTCCGCGGGCCACGCTCGCGCCGTCGGTGGCCGAGGCCACGGTGATCACGCCGGCCAGCGTGGGCCCCAGGCACGGGGTCCAGCCCAACGCGAACACCGCGCCCAGCAGCGGCGCGCCGGCGACGGTGGTGAGCTGGCGCGGGCTGAACCTGGCCTGGCGCTGCAGGGCCGGGATGAGGCCGACGAAGGCCAGGCCCATGACGATCGTCAGCACGCCGCCGGCCCGCTGCAGCAGCAGCTGGTTGGTGATGAGTGTGGTCGTCATGCCGAGAACGGCGACCGTGCCCAGGACGAACACCGTGGTGAAGCCCGCGACGAACAGCGCGGCCGAGCCCGCGACCCGCCACCGCGCCGACGGCGGCGCCTTGACCTGGCCGGGTAGCGGCTGCTCGTCCACGCCGACCACGGCCGCCAGGTAGGACAGGTAGCCCGGCACCAGCGGCACCACACAGGGCGAGGCGAACGACACCAGACCGGCCAGCACGCACACACCCAGGGCCACCAGGAGCGGCCCGGCGGCGGCGATCTGGGTGAATCCGGTCACTCGCGGGCCACCTTCTGGACCACGGGCTGCAGGTCGGCGGCCAGCAGTTCGCGCAGGAACACGGCCGCGACCCGGTGCTGGCGGTCCAGCACGAGCGTCGACGGGATGACGGTGGTCGGGTACTTGCCGCCGAACGCGATCAGGGTGCGCATCGCCGGGTCGTAGATGGAGGGGAAGGTGACGTGGCGGTCGTTGACGAAGTCCAGCGCCGCCTGCCGGTTGCTGTCGCGCACGTCGATGCCGAGGAAGGACGCCCCGGCGTCGCGGGTGGCGTCGTACACCTGTTGCAGTTGGCTGACCTCGGCCCGGCACGGGCCGCACCACTGCCCCCAGATGTTGATGACGACGACCCGGCCGGCGAAGATCGGATCGTCCAGCGACAGCGGGTGGGCCGGGTCGGCCAGGTCCGGCCCGGACAGCGGACCGGGGTGGCCGCGGCCCGACGGCGGGTTGTAGTAGATGTCCGTCTTCCCGCCGGGCGAGACGAATTCGAAGGTGCCGCCCTGGGCCACGGCGTCGCGACCGGAAGAACAGCCGGTGACCAGGGTCGTCAGCACGACCCCGGCCATCGTCAGCCGCCGCATGATCAAGGCGCCGCCGGTTCGGCGTACTCGACGTCGACGAGCCGGTCGCCCTGGTACACCAGCGTGGTGATCGAGCACAGCCCACACTCCCGGCGACGCGGGTCGTGCCACAGCCGCCTGCCGGTCAGGTGCAGCCGCAGCGTCCACACCGGCAGTTGATGGCTGACGCACACCACCTCACTGCCGGCTCCGCGGGCGCGGGCCTTGTCCACCGCCGTGCTCATCCGCGCCGCGATCTCGGCGTACGGCTCGCCCCACGACGGGGTGAACGGGTTGCGCAGCTGCCACCAGAACCGCGGGTCGCGCCAGGCGCCGTCACCCGGGCCGACGCGGCGGCCCTCGAAGAAGTTGGCCGATTCGATCAGGTCGGGGTCGGTGTCCACGGCGACGCCGTGCTTGGCGGCGATGGGCGCGGCGGTCTCCTGGGCCCGCTGCAGCGGGGAGGCGACCACCGCGACGATGTCCCGGCCGGCCAGCGCGTCGGCGACCGCGGCCGCCTGTTCACGGCCCCGGTCGGACAGGTGGAATCCGGGCAGCCGGCCGTAGAGGACGCCGCTGGGGTTGTGCACCTCGCCGTGACGCACGACGTGGACCCGGGTCTGCTCGGCCATCAGGGTTTGTCCTCTCCGGCGGCCGCTTCGGCCGCCGCGCGGGCTGCGTTGGGCAGGGCGTCGGCGAGTTGGTCGAACGCCGCGTCGTCCAGCGCGGCGGAGACGAACCAGGCCTCGAAGGCGCTGCACGGCGGGTAGACGCCCGCGTCCAGCAGGGCGTGGAAGAACGGCGGGTAGCGCCAGGTCTGGCTGGCCCGCGCGGACGCGAAGTCCGTCACCGGCTCCTCGGAGAAGAACACGCTCAGCATGTTGCCGGCCCGCGAAAGCTGATGTGGCACAGCGGCGTTCGTCAACGCCTCGGTCAGCAGTGCGACCAGCCGGTCGGCGTTGGCGTCCAGAGCGGCGTAGACCCCGGAGTCGGCGGCGCGCAGTGTCGCCAGGCCGGCGGCCACCGCCACCGGGTTGCCGGACAACGTGCCGGCCTGATACACCGGCCCCAGCGGCGCCAGCCGCTCCATCACCTCGGCGCGCCCACCGAACGCGGCGGCGGGCAGCCCGCCGCTCATCACCTTGCCGAAGGTGAACAGGTCAGCCGCGACGGGATCGATTCCATACCAACCACTTCGGCTCACCCGGAACCCGGTCATCACCTCGTCGACGATCAGCAGCGCGCCGTGCTCGGCCGTGATCGCGCGCAGCCCGGCGTTGTAGCCCGGCGCGGGCGGGACGACGCCCATGTTGCCGGGGCTCGCCTCGGTGATCACCGCGGCGATCTGATCGCCGAATTCGGCGAACGTCTGCCGCACCGCGTCGATGTCGTTGTACGGCAGGACGATCGTGTCGGCCGCCGCCGCGCCGGTGACCCCGGGCGAGGACGGCAGGCCGAGCGTCGCCACCCCCGAACCCGCGTCGGCGAGCAGCGCGTCGACGTGGCCGTGGTAGCAGCCGGAGAACTTGACGAGCTTGGGCCTGCCGGTGAACCCGCGCGCCAGCCGGATCGCGCTCATGGTGGCCTCGGTGCCGGAGTTGACCAGCCGTATCCGTTCGACCGGCGGCACCCGCGCGATGATCTCGGCGGCCAGCTGGCTCTCCCCCGGCGTGGGCGCGCCGAACGAGAGGCCGTGGGTCGCCGCCTGGATGACCGCCTCGACGACCGCGGGGTGCGCGTGGCCGAGGATCATCGGCCCCCAGGAGCAGACCAGGTCGACGTAGCGGTTGCCGTCGGCGTCGGTGAGCCGGCAGCCCTGCGCCTCGGTGATGAAGCGCGGGGTCCCGCCCACCGCGGTGAACGCCCGCACCGGCGAGTTGACCCCGCCGGGGATGACGGCGCAGGCCTGCTGAAACAGCCGGGCCGACGCCGCCGTCGTCGCGGCGTGCGCGGTCGCCTGGTCACTGCTACCCATGACTACCAGTGTCCCAGCCTCCGCGGCCGGTTCAACTACAGGGTGTAGCAGTCAGCCTTCGCCTTGCCGGTCGGCTTCTTGCGCGGCCTGAAAGTTGCGGCGCGCGGCCTCGCGTTCTCGTTCCGCCGCGCGGCGGTGCTCGTCGACGTTGCCGAGGCCCTCGACGACCGCGAGCTCGTGGATTTCGGCGGCCCGTTCGTGCGCGGCGGCGGCCTCGTAGTGCCGGCGCAGTTCGCGGCGGTGAGCCTCCTGGTCGCGCTCGTGGGCGTGCTCGGCGCGGTCGGTGGCGCGCTCGACGTCTTGGGGGGTGATGGGCTTGCGGGCGGCGAGGTCTCGGCCCCGGCGCAGCCGCTCGTCGGCGCGCTGGCCCGCTTCGTTACCCGGCGAGTCGCTCATGTTAAGACACTAGACCCGAACGTCTCGAAAAGTTCGGTTGATGCCGGGCGGTGCAGGCGAGTTGGATGGCGGTATGCAGATGCCGCAGTCCCTCGCCCGGTTCAACCGTCACGTCACCAACCCGGTTCAGCGGCTGTGGGCCGGCTGGCTGCCTCCGTACGGGATCGTGGAGCACGTCGGCCGCCGCTCGGGCACGCATTACCGCACACCGGTGACGGTGTTCAGCGCCGACGTCGACGGCAAGCCCGGGGTGGCGATCATGCTGACTTACGGGCCCGACCGGGACTGGCTGAAGAACCTGACCGCCGCAGGAGGCGGGCGGATGCGCCGCAACGGCAAGGACTTCGGCATCGCCGACCCCCGGGTGGTCAGCAAGGCTGAAGCGGCGGAGCACGTGACGCGGGGCCGGGCGGTATTCGCCGGGCTGCCGTTCGAGGACGCGGTGCTGTTGACGATCACCGACTGAGGCGGCGACGCGGGTGTCACCGCCACCCAGCCGTCGGCCGCCAGACCTGGAGGGTGGACGCGGGATACGCCTCTTGCGCTAACCATATCCCTTTGCAATAGTTGCACTAGGCTAGTAATGCGGTTTCCCGAGAGGGGGTCGTCGTGCTGAAGGCTCTGCCCGGCATGCCGCCCGGCATTCAGGCGCTGGAGGCCGGGGGGACGGTCACCGCGGCAGATTACGAGCGGGTCTTCGCGCCGCTGGTCGATCGGGCGCGACGGACGGGAAGCCGGATGCGGCTGCTCTACCAGTTCGGCCCCGGCTTTCAACGCATCACAGCGGGAGCATTGTGGGCGGACACCCGACTCGGGTTGGACTACTTGCGACTGCTCGACGGCTGCGCTGTGGTGACCGATATCGGCTGGGTTCGGGCACCTAG
The DNA here is from genome assembly GCF_001668695.1 of Mycobacterium sp. E2497. Classification (NCBI taxonomy): domain Bacteria; kingdom Bacillati; phylum Actinomycetota; class Actinomycetes; order Mycobacteriales; family Mycobacteriaceae; genus Mycobacterium; species Mycobacterium sp. E2497. The sequence goes on along the minus strand of NZ_LZKD01000184.1, from coordinate 55,172 downwards.
CCGTGCCATCGGTAGGTGGATGCCCCTGCCGGTGCGGGTGTACGACAACGCCGAACGCGACGACGCGGTCCGATGGCTGGCGCTGCTACCCCGAGCCACCGCGGTGTCAGCCCTCGATAAGACCAAGGCGTTCTTCGGTGGAACGGCCGCCGCAGTGCTGAGCCTCGGCGAGTTTGTCGTCTCCGACGGCGTCACGAATCGACGCCGCCGCGTCCGCGAATAGCGGAGCGCTCCAGCGGGATTCGGCCGCACGCCCGGGCGGCGAAGTACAACCCGATGACCACCGCCCACGACAGCAGGCTCAGCCACAATTGGCTGCGCGCCGAGCGATCGAATGCCATCTGCACCAGCACGGCGGTGATTCCCGCGAGGGTGAGGATCGACAACACGGGAAAGAACCACATCTTCACCCGCAGCTTTTCGGCCGGGGTGCGGCGGCGCAGGACGATCTGCGACAGCGCGATGAGCCAGTAGACGAACAAGATGACGGCGCCGGACGAGTTGAGCAGGAAGAGGAACACGGTGTTGGGCGCGACACGCGCCATGACGACGCAACCGAACCCCACCGCCGAGGAGCACAGGATGGCGACGTGCGGAACGCCCCGCCCGCTCAACCTGACCAACCGCGCCGGGGCCTCTCGCCGGTCGGCGAGCACGAACAGCATGCGCGAGGCCGTATAGAGCCCGGAGTTCAGGCAGGACAGCACCGCGGTGAGCACCACGGCGTTCATCACCTGATCGGCGCCGCGCAGTCCGAGGTGTTTGAGCGCGGCCACGTACGGCGAGGCGCCGACTTCCACTGAGTCCCAGGGCAATATCACCACCAGCAGGAAGACCGAACCGACGAAGAAGACACCGATCCGTGTCACCACCGATCTCGTCGCCTTCTGCACCGCCAGCGCCGGATCCCGGCTTTCGGCGGCGGCCACGGTGACGATCTCGGCGCCGACCATCGAGAAGATCACCACCACGATGGCGGCGAACACCGCCCCGACACCCTTGGGGAAGAACCCGCCGTGCGAGGTCAGGTTGGCCAGTCCGCCGGCATGGCCCGGCACCAGACTCAGGACGAACGCCGTCCCGACGGCGAGAAAGAGCACGATCGTCGCGACTTTGATTCCGGCGAACCAGAATTCGAATTCGCCGAACGACGACACCGAGAACAGGTTGGTCAGCGTCATCAACACCATCAGGCACAACGACAGCAGCCACAGCGGCGCGTGGAACCAGTAGTTGAGGACCTTCGCGCCCGCGACCGCCTCGAAGCCGACCACGATCACCCAGAAGTACCAGTACAGCCAGGCGACCGAAAACCCCGCCCAGCCGCCCAGAGCCTTGGCGGCGTAATCCGCGAACGATCCGGTCGACGGGTCCGCGGCCGCCATCTCGCCCAGCATGCGCATCACGAGCACGATCAGCAGTCCGCACAGCGCGTACGTCAGGAACGCCGCGGGCCCGGTGTCCTTGATCACCACCCCGGAGCCCACGAACAGGCCGGCGCCGATGACCCCGCCGAGCGCGATCATGCAGAGTTGGCGCTGCGACAGCCCTTGGCGCAGTTGTCCAGTACCGGCCATGCTCCGACGGTGCCGTCGCGCGATCAGTCCAGGCGGGTGGCCACCACGGACCACACCGGCAGGTGCACCCGGTGGTCTTCCAGCAGCGGGTCGATCACACCCAGCCGGTGCACCAGCGGTCGCATCCGCTGCAGAATCTCGCCCTGCTGCTCGGAGGCGAACGTCTTCATGGCGTCGAACGTCTCCTTGAGGAAGCGGGCCTGGTAGGTGGTGCCGCCCAGGTAGTCGACGCGCCAGCCGTTGGTGCCGAAGACCCGCTCGAAGTTGTCGGCGGGTATGGCGGTCCACTGCAGGCCGTTGACGTTGTGGGGGCTGAACTCGAACATGTACAGGCGCGCCCCCGGCTTGGTGGCCCGGTGCAGCGCCTGCGCGTAGCGCGTCTGGACGGCCTCGTCGTTCAGGAAGATGTGATAGAAGGCGCTGTCCACCACGGTGTCGAACCGGCCCTCGAAGCCCTCGAGCTTGGTGGCGTCGGCCACCTGGAAGTCGACCTGAACGCCGGCCCGTTCGGCGTTGCGCTTCGCGAGCTCGATGGCCGAGGGCGAGTCGTCGATTCCGGTTGCCGAATACCCTTGCGCGGCAAAGTGAATGGCGTGATAGCCCGGACCAGTTCCCGGATCGAGCACCTCGCCGCGGACGCCGCCGTAGGCCACCAGCTGCTGCACCGCCGGCTGCGGGCCACCGATGTCCCAGGGGATCCGCCCGTCGAAAGGTGCCGCCTCGTCGTACAGCGGCTCGAAACCGGCGACGTTCGCGTCAGTCATTGCCTTCTCGCTTCCTCGCGGCTCCCCGACGGGAACGACAATAGTGCGAAGTCAGCTCAAAGGTGGAGGTCTTGCTCACGGATCAGCGCGGTGGCAAGCACGCTGATGACGGCCGTCGCCACCAGGTACCCACACGCCAGCCACGGCGCGCCGCCGAGGGCGGCGATGAGCGCAGTCATGATCATCGGGGTCACGCCGGAGGCGTAGATGCCCGAGAACTGGTAGACGAACGACAGACCGGTATAGCGGGAGCCGGTGGGATACAGCGACGAGTACAGCGTCCCCTGCGCCCCGTAGAACAGCGCGTGCACCACACCGAACACCACGATCAGCGCCACGCCGAACCAGACCAGGTTCCTGGTGCCGAACAACGCGAACGCGGGAAAAGCCGCAATGCCGTAGCAGGCGACACCGGCCAGATAGACCCGGCGGGCGCCGAACCGGTCGGCCAGCAACCCGGAGACGGGTATCAGCACCGCCATCAACAGGGCCGCGATGGTCACCACCACCAGCACCGACACCCGGTCGAAGCCCAGCGCCCCGGTGGCGTAGCTGATGGCGAAAACACCCCAGGTGTTGAAGGCCGATCCCTCGGCCCAGCGAGACAGCAAGCCCAACAGGGTGTTTCGGCGAGCTCGGGGTTCGCGGACGATCTCGCGGATGGGCACGCTGGCCGTGGCATCGAGGGGCCGCAGCTCCTGAAAAGCCCGGAAAGCCGGGGTCTCCTCCACCCGCAACCGGACCACGATGCCGATCACCACGAGCACCAGACTCAGCAGGAATCCGATCCGCCAACCTAAGGCCAGGAAGCGGGCCGGACCCAGGGCGATTTGCAGGAGCGCGAATATGCCTGTGCCCAAGGCCAATCCGAGCGCCAGACCGATCTGCGGGATGGCCCCGAAGCGGCCCCGCCGGCCTTCGGGACTGTGCTCGACCGCGAGCAGCACGGCGCCGGCCCACTCGCCGCCGAGGGCGAAACCCTGCAGGATCCGCAGCCCCAACAGCAGCAGCGGCGCCCACACCCCGATCTGGGCGGCGGTGGGCAACACCCCGATCAGCGCCGTGGCGACGCCCATGATGAGCATGGTCAGCGCCAGGCTGCGTTTGCGCCCGATCCGGTCCCCGATGTGCCCGAACACCAGGCCGCCCACCGGGCGCATGACGAACCCGACGGCGAACGTCGCGAACGCCAGCAGGGTCCCGACCAGAGAACTCTGGCCGGGAAAGAAGACCTTGTTGAACACCAGGCCCGCGGCGGTGGCGTAGAGGAAGAAGTCGTACCACTCCACGGTGGTGCCCAGCAGGCTCGCCGCGACGACCGTGCGCAGGCGCCGCCGTTGCTGCGCGACGGGCTCGGGGACCGTGAGGTTGGGGCCCGCGCCGATCGGCGGCGCGGGCAAGGTGGCGGCCATGGCCTTAGTGGGCCGAGGCGACCGCGAACGGCGTCGCCGTCACCGGGTGCGACTGACGGTTGGTCCGATTGGGGTGGCGCCACAGGCCCTTTCGCTCCAGCAACGGCAGGACGCCCTCGCCGAACCAATAGGCCTCTTCCAGGTGCGGATATCCCGACAGGATGAAGTGGGTGATGCCGAGGTTGGCGTACTCGGCCAACCGCTCGGCGACCTCGGCGTGCGACCCGACCAACGCGGTGCCCGCTCCCCCGCGCACCAGGCCCACGCCGGCCCACAGGTTGGGCCCGACCAGCAGCCGGCTGCTGCTGCCGCCGTGCAAGTCCAGCATGCGGCGCTGCCCCTCCGATTCGCTGCGGGCCAGGCTGGCCTGCACCCGCTCGACGTCGGCCGGGTCGACGGCGGCCAGCAACCGGTCGGCCTCGGCCCACGCCTGCTCGGAGGTGTCGCGGCTGATCACATGAATCCGCAGGCCGTACTGCAGGATCCGGCCGGCGTCCACGGCCAGCCCGCGGATCCAGTCCAGCTTCTGCGCCACCGCTTTGACCGGCTCCCCCCAGGTGAGATACACGTCGGAATGCTCGGCCGCGACGGGGCCGGCCGACGCCGACGATCCGCCGAAGAACACCGCCGGTACCGGATCGGGTGGGTTGTTCAGCTGCGCGCCCTCGACGTGAATGTGCTCGCCGGCGAAGGTGACCGGCTCCGACGACGTCCAGAGCCGGCGCACCACCTGCAGGAACTCGGCGGTGCGCGCGTACCGCGCCTCCTTGTCCAGGAGATCGCCGTAGGCCCGCTGCTCGTGCGGTTCGCCGCCGGTGACGACGTTGAGCAGCAGTCGCCCGTTCGAGTGCCGCTGGAAAGTCCCGGCCATCTGGGCGGCCAGGGTGGGGCTCAGCAGCCCCGGCCGGAAGGCGACGAGAAACTTCAGCGTCTCGGTGGCCTCGACCAGCATCGCCGTCGTCAACCAGGCGTCCTCACACCACAATCCGGTGGGCGTGAGCACCGCCTCGAAGCCGTTGTCTTCGGCGGCCGCGCAGATCTGGCGCAGGTACTTCAGCGTGGCCGGCCGGTCGCCGGACATCGGCGTGCCATGCCCGCCCGCCACCAGGTTCCGCGAATCGCCGTAGGTCGGCAGGAACCAATGGAACGCCAGAGTCATCCTCAATCCTCTTTCGGTCTACGACGCCAAGCACGAAAGCTCCATACTGCGAAAGTCCTGCCGGGTGCGCGAGGTTTGAAACCGTCGAGATTGCATCCCCACCCGGCGGCGGGTCGCCACGGCGGAAGGCGGTCGGCCGGCCCGAATCGGTGTCCGCGCCGCGACGTCGCGTTCGCACCGACTTCCATTGCCGCACAAGGGGATAGAAGCTTTTCAGACGGCCCCACCACACGACCGCCGCCCCACGGCGGTCGTATCACGATGCCGCAACTCGGCCACCAGACCCGCCCTCGAGCAGGTGCCCGGTGCACCGCAGGTAACCGGTTGGAGACCGACAGGTCACGCGAGATCACACAATGCTTCCAATTCGGCGTGGCTCGGGCGAGAATGCCCGGTCAGCGCGGCATCATTGCGATCATGCCTGACCTGACACGCCGGGCGGTGCTGCGGATGGGAGTCGGCACCGGCCTGGGAGCTGCTGGCGTGTTCGCCCTAAGTGCCCTGCTCGATCCGGTCAGGCCGCTCGCCGCGACGTTGCCGCAAGCGCCGGCCCCGTTCGAGCCGTCGGCGGCGAGCAGCAACCTACCCACGAAGCTGACCGGCTCGTTCGTCTCCGCCGCCCGCGGGGGCGTGAAGACGAATTACGTGATCGCGTTGCCGCCGGGCCAAACCGGGACGCTGCGCCCCGTGATAGCCCTGCACGGCAAGGACGGCGACGCCACCATGATGCTCGACTGCGGTGTCGAGAGGGGCCTGGCCCAACTGGTCAAGGAGGGCAAGCCGCCGTTCGCTGTCGTGGGAGTCGACGGCGGCAGCGATTCCTACTGGCACAAGCGGGCCGACGGCACCGACGCCGGCGCCATGGTGCTCGACGAGCTGTTGCCGATGCTTTCGACGATGGGCTTCGACACGTCTCGGGTGGGCTTCCTGGGGTGGTCGATGGGCGGATACGGGGCGCTGCACCTGGGCGCCAAGCTCGGGCCGGCGCGGACCGCGGGGATCTGCGCCATCAGCCCGGCGCTGTACACCTCGTTCGCCGAAACCGCCCCCCAGGCCTTCGACAGCGAAGACGACTGGGCGAAGAACACCGTGCTGGGCGTGCCGGCGTTGTCGCAGATTCCGTTGCGGGTGGATTGCGGCACCTTCGACCGGTTCTATTTCGCCACCCGGCAATTCGTGAACCAACTGAAAACGCCACCGGCGGGGAGCTTCTCGATGGGCGGCCACGACATCGGCTACTGGCGGGCGCAGTTGCCCGGCGAGCTCGCCTGGATGGCGACCTAGCGCAGACCGATGACCATCCGGCCGAGCCAACTCCGCACCCGCCAAGTCGAGCGGGCGGTGAAGCGGACCGGATTCCGACCCGGGATCAGCAGGGCCGCGCCCGGGCCGGTGCGTGCGCGGAAATGAACTTCCGGTGGCCGACGAACGTCATATCAGCGAAGGGTTTTGGGAGGTTGAGGGGATGACTCCGCTGCTGCTGGCCTGCATAGCGGCCGCCGCTCCGATCGCCGGGTTCGGCTTGCTGAACTTGCAAGCGCGTCTGGAGCGGTGGGACTACGAGCGGCACGCCGAGGACTGAACCGCCTGGACGCAGCTCAGGTCGACAGCTGCGTGCGGATCAGCGGCGCGATCTTGTCCGCCATGTATTGGTGCCCGGCATCGTTGGGGTGCACGCCGTCCGCCCCGATCAGATCGGGCCTGCCGACGAACCAGCGTTCGGCGATCGGGTCAACCCATGTCGCCCCCGCGGCCCCGGCCGCCGCGCCGAGCGCGTCGCGGATCTGCAGGATGGGCAGGGGGACGTCGGCCGTCGGCCACGGTGGCCCGATCACCAGGAACCTCGCGGACGGCGCCAGCCGGCGGGCCAAATCGAATGTGCTACGGGCCTTTTCACCGACCACATTAGGGTCGATGGGCTCGTCGTTGCGGGATCCGAAGAACACCACCAGCACGTCGTCGCCCTGGACGGCCCGGGCGGTCAGGTCCTCGAACACGCTGCCGTGGTCGCCGGGGATGCCATAGCCGGCCCTGCCCTCGGCGGCGACGTCGGCCGAGATCCGTTCGCCCCGCACGGCCAGCAAGTCCCAGGCGCGGGCGGGCCACGACCTGGGGCCCAGACCACCCTCGCCGGTGCCGGTGGTGTACGAGTCCCCGACGACGGCCACGTGGTTCAGCCGGAAATCCAGGGTCAAGGTGTCATAGGTGCGCACCTGAGCGGGGTATGCGATGCCGACGCCCACCAGAAACATCAGACCGATGACAAAGGTGGCCAGACGACTCACCACTACCTCCCCCGTCAACGGCATCGTCATGTGCCACCGCGTTTTCATCGATTATCCGCCCGCCGTCCGCGGCTGGGCGCTAAGACAACCGTCACACCGCGCGAGCCGAAACCGCTTCCAGCGAGCGGTCGATCGGATGAACCTTGCCGCTCGGCGGCTCATCGGGCTCGCTTCTCGCGGTGACGGCTTTGACGTCCACCATCCTGCGCATCCAGCGGCGGGCGGGCTCTTCGACGAAGTGATACATCGCGATCGAGATGACCACGGCAATCGCAAGCAGGCCAATGACATTCCATTTCCACGGATTGTCCTGCGGCCGCAGCTCGAACTGCTCCACCGACCAGCCCCACGCCGTGTGCACCAGTTCGTGAACCATGTACAGGCAGAACGAGATCTGCCCGCCATACACCATCAACCTGGTTGAGAGCACCCTGGGCAGGCTGCCGACGCCGATCGCCAGCGTGATCACCAAGGGAATGAACAGGATGTCGACCACCCCGCCGCTGTCGTTCTCCACGACGCCGGAGATGGGGTGCGCGTCGAACCAATAGAGGACGCCGACCATGGCGCCCAGCAGAAGCAGCGACAGGTAGCCGGCGACACGGCGGCCGCGATCGGTCAGCCGCAGCCTGCGCACCGCGGCGCAGGCCAGCGCGCCGGCGGTGAACTGGGTGACGATCCGCGGCAGCCAGCTCCACGGTGTGTAGAAGTGGCCGCTGGCCAGCAACATGATCACCGGCGGCAACGCCGCGGCGAACGCCAGCACCATCAGGCTCCGCGCCCGCGTCGCCTGCTTCATCCGCAGGATCACCAGCACCAGGAGGCCGAAGAGCAGGTAGGCCAGCCATTCGGCACTGATCGACCAGGCCGGTCCGTCCCAGCTCGAGTCGTCGAAGAACGGCACGAACCACAGCTGCACCAGCAGGATCTGGCGGACGTAGCTGATCGCGGTGAGCTGGCCGGCGTCCGGTGACGGCACGTGGCCGACGTGCAGGGTGAAGATCACCCACAGGGCGGCGAGGTGCAGGGTGACCAGGTACACCGGCCACACCCGGGCCAGCCGCAGCCACAGGAAGTGCAGGGTCGCGCGGGTGGACCATGACCGGCCCATCCGATCGAGATAGTTCCAGGTCAGGACGAACCCGCTGAGGATGAAAAACAGGTCGACGCCCTGGGCTCCGCAGTTGAGCACCGGCGCGAGGGCGTCGCGGAAATCGGGCCCCACGTCGCCCAGCATGGGCCGGAAGTGAAACAGCACCACCCACAGCGCCGCGACGATGCGCAGTCCCGTCAGGGCCTTGATCTCTCCCCTGATCTCTGCGCCGCGCACGATGCTCTTTCCGCCTGGGCTCCGCTGTTCCATTCGCCGTTAAGCTCGACTGACCGGGCGACCACGCGATTTTCTGCAAGCCCCCGCCTCGCAACCGGTAGCCATGGCAGCCTAGCAGCGCAATCGCCCCGATGCGCGGACGGTTGTGGTGTGGCATGCGGTCTTTCACCGGAAATCGAGGCGAGCCGACCTTTGCTCGAGCGGCGCCAAAACCGCCATGAAAATGGCTTCTTACCAAAACGTTAGTTGCGGCTTCCAGCCTCCTTAAGCTTGCGGTTTAGCGTCAGAAGGCACAGCGAACGGCACGGAGAATGAGGGGTGCCCATGACGATCGCCGACGTGCTGACGCAGGAGCAAAACGGCGTCTTTCGCTGCGAGGGCGCCCGGGTTCGGGCCCACCGCCGTCAGCTGGCGACGGTGGTGACCATTCGAGGTGAGATCGACGCCCTCAATGCCGACCAAGTGGGCGACCACATTCGGCGTTTCATCCTCGGCGAGGACCGTGTGGTGCTGGACATGGGCGACGTGAGCCAATTTGCTGAGGCGGGCATTTCGCTCTTGGAAACCTTCGACGAGGACTGCCGCGCCGCAGGGGTGCAGTGGACCTTGGTCGCGAGCCCCGCGGTCGCCGAATCATTGGGTGACGGCGCCACCTGCTCGGTGCACGAGGCGCTGCACGACGTGGCCGACGCCATCGCGAGGCGGCGCCGGATGGCCCTGTCGCTGGTCAGGACGTCTTGACGCGGCGCTCACGGCGCCACCTGGCGGTTCCGACCACCGCCAGCACCCCCGCGCTCGTCAGCAGCAGCAGGGTCAGCAAGAGCAGCTGAGGGTCATACACGACCGACGTGGTGAATGGCTGCCCGTCGGCGATGGGCGCCACCCCCACCGTGTGATGGGACCGCGACCAGCTCACCCCCGCGCCGATCAGCGCCGCGCAGGCCAGGACCAGTTCCAACAGGGCCCGGGAGCTCCGGTAGCGCGCGCTCACGGTGCGGCTCCGCCGTCGTCGTCACCTTCGGAGTCGGTGACATCGGCGGGTTCGACCCGCTCCTGAACCAGCGGGGTAAGCGCGGCGCGGAGCTCACGGTGCCGGCGCGCCCAGGCCTGGGCGTAGCGATCCCCGGTCAGCTTGAGGCCGATGCCGATCCGGCCGCGGGGCACCCCGACCAATTCGCCGAGCGCCCGCGCCGACTGCCACCGCGCCAGCTCCTTGCCGGACGCTTCGTGGTGCTCGGGTTCGGGATACACCCGCAGGATCTCGCGCACCAGGATCGTTTCGGTGCCCTGGCGCAGGGAGTCTTCGGTCAGCTCGACCGAGACGTGGATCCGCGCCGCCTTGACCTGCAACCCGACGAACCCCGACACCAGGACCAGAAAGATCACCGGGATCAGGAAGGACACCGGGGCGCCGCTCCAGACTTCGATCAGGATCATCGCGCCCGCCGCCACCGGGCCCCACAGCACCCAGATCCAGCTGGCGCCCGATTCGTAGAACAACCGCTTCCGTTCGGCGCCCCTCGCTGCAGTCTCGGAATTCACCGCCAGCCCCATTTCACGAAAGCCAACCGGCCGCGTCCGCGGCCCAGTAGGTCAGCACGATGTCGGCTCCGGCGCGGCGGATGCCGGTCAACGACTCCAGCGCCGCCGCACGCTCGTCGATCCAATTGTTCGCGGCCGCAGCGCAAATCATGGCGTACTCGCCCGAGACCTGGTAGGCGGCCACCGGCACCGGTGAGACGTCCGCCGCGGCGGCCACCACATCGAGGTAACTCATCGCGGGTTTGACCATGATCATGTCCGCACCCTCGTCCAGGTCCAGCCGGATCTCGCGGAGCGCCTCGCGAAAGTTGCCCGCCTCCTGCTGATAGGTGCGCCGGTCGCCGGACAGGCTGGAACTGACCGCCTCGCGGAACGGGCCGTAGAACGCCGAGGCGAACTTCGCGGCATACGCCAAGATCACCACGTCGGCGTAACCCGCGGCGTCCAGCCCGTCGCGGATCGCGGCCACCTGCCCGTCCATCATTCCGCTGGGCCCGACCACGTGCGCGCCCGATTCCGCCTGTGCCACAGCCAGTTTGACGTACCTGGCCAGCGTCGCGTCGTTATCCACCCTGCCCCTGGCGTCGAGGACACCGCAGTGGCCGTGGTCGGTGAACTCGTCGAGGCAGGTGTCGGCCATCAACACCGTCGCTTCGCCGAGATCCTTGGCCAGGTCCCGCAGGGCTAGATTGAGGATGCCGTCGGGGTCGGTGCCGGCCGACCCCGTCAGATCCTTGTCCTCGTCGCGTGGCACCCCGAACAGCATCAGCCCGCCCACCCCGGCGGTGACGGCATCGGCCGCGGCGCTGCGCAGTGAATCGCGGGTGTGCTGCACGACCCCGGGCATCGACGCGATCGGGCGCGGTTCGTCGATACCGTCGGCGACGAACATCGGCAGTACCAAATGCCTTGGCTCCAAAGATGTTTGCGCCACCAGACGACGCAACGCCGGGGTGGAGCGGAGCCGGCGCGGACGCTGCCGCGGGTAGGCCACTACCGCCTGCGGCTCTTCTTACGCGGCGGCGGCAGCGCGCCCTCGGCGCGCAACCGCGCGGCGTGTTCGGCCAACGCGTCGACCAGCGGGCCGACGGCGGCCGTTTCGGGCTGCACGTCCACCCGCAAGCCGAACTCGGCGGCGGTCTCGGCGGTCTTGGGACCGATACAGGCGATGATGGTCCGCGCGTGCGGCTTGCCGGCGATGCCGACCAGGTTGCGCACCGTGGAGCTGGAGGTGAAGCACACGGCGTCGAATCCGCCGGTCTTGATCATCTCCCGGGTCTCCGCCGGCGGCGGGGCGGCCCGCACCGTCCGGTAGGCGGTGACATCCTCGATCTCCCAACCGCGTTCGCGCAGGCCCTCGGCCAGCGTCTCGGTGGCGATGTCGGCGCGCGGCAGCAGCACCCGGTTCACCGGGTCGAAAATGCTGTCATACGGCGGGAAGTCGTCCAGCAGACCCAGCGACGACTGCTCACCGGCCGGCACCAGCTCGGGGCTGATGCCGAACGCGCGGACCCGGTCGGCGGTGGACTCGCCGACACAGGCGATCTTCACCCCCGAGAACGCCCGGGCGTCCAGACCGAACTCGCCGAATTTCTCCCACACCGCGCGCACCGCGTTGGTGGAGGTGAACACCACCCACTGGAACCGGCCGTCGACCAGGCCCTTGACGGCCCGCTCCATCTGCGCGGGGCTGCGCGGCGGCTCGACGGCGATGGTCGGCACCTCGATCGGCAGGGCGCCGTACGCCGTCAGCCGCTCGCTCATCTCGCCGGCCTGGTCCTTGGTGCGCGGCACCAACACGGTCCAGCCGTACAGCGCGCGGCTCTCCCACCAGTTCAGCTTCGCCCGGCTGGCCACGGTCTTGCCGATGGTCACCACCAGCGGCCCGGTCAATGGGCCCGCCGGATCGGTCCCGCCCAGCACGGCCGAATCGGTCAGGCCGCCCAAGGTGGTTTCGATCGACCGCTGCTGGCAGGTGGTGCCGTGCCCCGTCACCACGCACGGAGTGGTCTCGGCCAGCTCGTGCTCGATGAGGGTCCGCGCCGCGTCGGCCAGGTGCGACGTGGTGGCCTGCAGGATCAGCGGGCCCGGCGCCGCGGCCAAAGCGTCCCAGTCCACGTTTGGGTCGCGCACGTCGGCGACCGTGTGCGACGAGCCCAGCGGCAGCCCCGCATAGGTGGGCACGGCGCCCGTCGCCGCCAGGCCGGGCACGATCTCGAGGTGCAGGTGGCTTCGCGCGACGGCGTTCACCTCGGTGATGACCGCGTCGACCGTCAGCGGGTCGCCGGCCACCAGCCGCACCACGTCGGCGCCGGCACGAGCCTCGGCGGTCAGCGTCTTGGCCACCTCCGCCGGCTCGCCCAGCGCGGGACGGACGTCCGGGCCGGCCGATATCACCGCGGGTTGCTCGGCACCGCCCGAGGCGGCGTCGCCGTCGCCCGCCGTGGCGTCGGCGGGTGCCGCCGGGCCGGAAACCGGCGGCAGATCCTTGCCGATCAGCGCCAGCACCTGCTCCGGCACGTCGGGGTCGGTGAACACCAGCGCGGCGTTCGCCAATACCGTGGCGGCCCGGGTGGTCAACAGCCCGGGGTCGCCGGGACCGGAACCCACGTATGTGATGCGGCCGGGTCTCGGCTTACGCCCTCGCGTCGTCATTGTCGCTCCCAGTCATTCGCAATTAGTTTCCTCGTGCCGGGTCCTGCCGCGCCTCGGCCATGAGTTCTCGGGCGCCGAGTTCGAACAACTCCGCGGCGACCGAAATCCCCAGCTCCCGCGCCCGGTCGGCGGTGCCGATGCCGGACGCGCGGATCACGTCGGACCCGTCCAGCGCCGCCACGCAACCGCGCAGCGACAGCTCGTCGAAGACGCGGCCGTCCTCATCGATGGACTCGACCACCTCCGCGATCGCGCCCACCGGCGCGGAGCAACCCGCCTCCAGTTCGGCCAGCAGGGCTCGCTCCGCGGTGACCGACGCGCGCGTGTCGGCGTCGTCCAGTTCCGCCAGCACTGCCGCCAATTCATCACCGGCGCGGCATTCGACGGCGAGCGCGCCCTGAGCCGGTGCTGGCAACATCTGCACCGGCTCTAGCGTCTCGGTGACATCGTCGAGGCGACCGAGCCGGGCCAGTCCGGCCCGAGCCACCACGATCGCGTCAAGATCACCACTGCTTACCCTGTTCAACCTGGTATCTAGGTTGCCTCGTAGGGGGCGGATTTCCAAACCGAGACCCAGTGCTCTAAGCTGCGCGGCCCGCCGGGGGGACGACGTCCCGACCAGCGAACCCGGCGGCAACTCGCCCAGCACCAGCCCGTCGCGGGCCACCACCACGTCGCGGGGATCGTTGCGGGGCGGTATCGCCGCGATGGTGAACCGCGGGTCGTCCGCGGTGGGCAGGTCCTTGTGGGAGTGCACGGCGGCGTCCACCCGGCCGTCGCTCATGGCCTCGCGCAGCGCGGTGGTGAAGGCGCCCACACCCAGGGTCTCGATGGGGGCCGACGAGCGATCGCCGGCGGTGGTGATGATCACCAACTCCGCGGGGTGACCGTTGGCGATCAAGGCGTCCCTGACGACGCCGGCCTGGGTGGTGGCCAACAGACTGCCCCGGGTGCCTATCCGGATCACGTTCGCCAATCGGCTTACTCGGCGGACGGTTCGTGCGTTCCGACGTCGAATCCCGTTGCGATGACGGGCAATTCGCCAGCGGCAACGGCGTCGACAGCGGTCTGGTCGAGTTCGAAGAGTTCGCGCAACGCCTCGGCGTAACTGTCCCCTCCGGGGGCGCTGGCGAGTTGCTTGATCCGCACGGTGGGCGCATGCAGCAGCTTGTCCACCACCCGCCGCACGGTGCGCGCCACCTCCTCGCGCTGGGCGCTCTCCAGGCCGGGCAGCCGGTTGTCCAGGCGCAGCAGCTCCGCCTCCACCACGTCGGCGGCGCGCTGCCGCAGCGCGGTGACCGTCGGGGTGACCTCGGCCATCCGCTGGCCCGCCAGGTAGGCGGCGACTTCGGCGGCCACGATGTGGCGGGCGGCGTGCACGTCGGAGGCCGCCGCGTGCGCCGACGGCTCGTGCTGGACGCGGTCCACGTCGATGACCCACACACCGGGCAGACCGGCGACAGCCGGGTCGACGTCGCGCGGCATGCCGAGGTCGCAGATCACCAAGGGCCGGGTCGACTCGTCACGGCGCGCGGCCGCCAGCGCGAGGTGCACATCGGCCAGCGTGACCACCGGGCTCACCGCACCCGTGCAGCTGACCACGACGTCGGCGTCCGCCACCGCGTCGGCCAAGCGGTCGAGTGGCATCGCGTCGGCCCCCACGCCGGATTCGCGGAGCCTGCGGGCCAGCCGCTGCGCGCGCGACAAGGACCTATTCAGGACGTGCACCTGTCCGATGCCGGCCCGGGTCAGGTGGGTCGCCGCCAGGGCGCCCATCGCGCCGGCACCGACCAGCGCGGCCGTCTTGCCCTCCATGCCGTCCAGCCGGCGTTCGGCCATGTTCAGGGCGACCGACACCACCGAGGCGCCGGCCGCGTCGATGGCGGTCTCCGAGTGCACCCGCTTGCCCACCGACAGCGCCCGCTGGGCCAGCTCGTGCAGCACCCGGCCGACGGTCCGGTTGGTTTCCGCCGTGGCATACGCGCGGCGCACCTGGCCGAGCACCTGCTGCTCACCGACGACCGCGGAGTCCAGGCCGCTGGCCACCGCGAACAGATGCTCGACGGCGGCCTCGCTGTAGCGGACGTACGCGTACTTGGTCAGGTCCCCCATTGACATTCCGGAGTGATCCGACAGCACCTGCCCGATCGCCGCCAAGCCGCCGTGGAAAGCATCCACCACCGCGTACACCTCGACGCGGTTGCACGTCGAGAGGACCATCGCCTCGGTCACCAGCGGCGACTGCAGCACCCGGTCGACGATCTTGCCCTGATCGGCCTCGTCGATGGTGAGTTGTTCCAGGACGGAGACCGGCGCACTGCGGTGCGAAACCCCGAAAAGCAGGACGCTCACGGCAGCATCACCTGGCCAGCTCCCTTGCTTTCTCCAGTAATTGAACTGGTTTCCAAGGTAATCGTTTATCAGGTGGGCTACCAAATAATCGCCCGGCCACCCTCATCTCCCGAGATCCGCGCGCAGCCGGGCTTCGTCGATGTCCCAGTAGCTGTGCTCGCGGCCGTTGAGCAGGACCACGGGCAGCCGATCGCCGAACTCCGCCCGCAGCGCCGGGTTCCCCGCCGTCGCGGCGGCGTCGACGTCGGTCGTCGACAGGTCGAAGCCCAGCTCAGCGGCCAGTTCGGCCAGCCGGGCATGTACGCGCTCGCAGATGGTGCAGCCGTCGCGGGTCAAGAGCTCAACGTGCGGCCGGCCGGTCGCTTCGGTCATGGGCACCAGTGTGGCATCGGTGACTTGTGGACCCATCTACCAGGCGTTATGTTCCGGTCATGGCCGACGAGACTGTGCGGGTTGACCCGGTGGTGATGCAGAGCCACGCCATGTCCATCGGCGGCGCCGCCGAGCACCTTTCGGCTGAGTTGACCCAGCTCGACGATCAGGTGGGCCAGTTGTTGGGCGGTTGGCAGGGCGCGGCGGGGACCGCGTACGGCTCGGCGTGGGAGCTGTGGCATCGAGGGGCTCGCGAGGTGCAACAGGGCCTGTCCCTGTTGGCGCATCTGGTGGGCCAGGCCGGCGAGGGCTATCAGAGCAACGAGGCCGGGGCCGCCCAGGCGGAACGCGCGGTGCGTGGTGGCTGAGGCATTTCGGGTGGACCCTCAGGCGTTGGCCGACGTGGTGCAGCGGATGGCGGCGTTCCAACGCTACGCCGAGGACATGATCACCGAAATCGATTCGCGCGTAACGCGTCTGCACACCACATGGACGGGGCAGGCCGCGGCCGCCCATGCTGAGGCGCATCAGCACTGGGTGCGCGGCGAGGCGATGATGCGCGAGGCGCTGGCGCAACTCGAGAAGGCAGCCACGACAGCGCACGGCAACTACACCGGAGCCATGTCGACGAATCTCGGTATGTGGTCGTGACCCGATGGCGCCGCTGGCGTGTGACCCGACGGCCCTAGACCGCACCGGCGCGACGGTGCTGGCCGCCGGCGAGTCGCTGGGATCGGTGATCTCCGGCTTGACTGCGGCGCTGGGCGGCAGCACGGGCATGGCCGGCGATGATCCGGTGGGCGCGGCGCTGGGCCGCGCGTATGACGGCGCGGCGGCCAAGGTGATCGACGCGATGGTCAGCACCCGCAACGGGTTGTGCAGTATCGGCGACGGGGTGCGGGTGTCGGCGCACAACTACGCGCTGGCCGAGGCGTTGTCTGATGTCAATGGCCAAGCCGCGGGTCTGCCCGCACCTCAGGTGACCGCGCCCATGACCGTCGGCGCGAAGCCGCCGTCGGCGGTGGGCACCGGCAGCGCCGCCCCGGCGGGCTGGGGCTGGGTGGCCCCCTACATCGGAATGATCTGGCCCAGTGGCGATTCGGCGAAATTGCGAGCCGCCGCGGCGGCGTGGGCAACCGCGGGCGCCAACTTCATGGCCGGCGAGACCGCGGCGGGCGGCGGGACGATGGCCGCCATTGGCGCCCAACAGATCCCGGAGGGCGCTGCCATCAACAAGGCGTTGGCGGATGCCTCCGAGGCCACCATCAACGTCGCACGCCAGTGCCAAACGATCGCCGCGCAGCTCAACGGCTACGCGGCCAAGGTCGACAAGGTACACGCGGCGATTCTGGATTTGTTGTCGCGCATCTGCGATCCGCTGACCGGAATCAAAGAGGTCTGGGATCTGCTCACCGACGAAGACGAAGACGAGATCAAAAGGATCGCCGACGACATCCGCACGGTGGTCGACAACTTCGCGGGCGAAGCCGAGACGTTGGGCGCCCAGATCAACGCCGCCATGACCGCCGCCGTCGCCGCGGCTGAAGCCATGGGCCGGTGGACGGGCAAAGAATGGGACCACTTCCTGCACGGCACCTCGGTGGGCAGAGTCCTCAACCACGTGGGCCAGTCCCTGAAGGGTGTCGGTGTGGAGGCCTGGGATTGGCTCGAGGGCATGGCAAAATTCAGCCCGAGCCGACTCCAATCCGATCCGGTGGGTTACGGCAAAGACGTCATCGGCATGGTTGCCGGCGAGGCGCCTCTCGTGGGCTTGGGCCCCGACGGGGGGCCCGGAGTGGCCGAGTCCTGGAAAGCGCTGGGTAAGCAGGTCACCCACTGGGACGAGTGGGGTACGAACCCGGCCGAAGCGTTCGGAAAGACCCTCTTCGACGTGGGGACTCTGGCGCTGCCCGGCGGCCCACTGTCAAAGCTCGGCAAGCTGGGGCGCGGCCTTGGCGACGTGGTGAGAGATGCGCCGAAGCCGCCGTTGCCGGACGCCGCGAAACCGCCCTCGGTGAAGCCCCCGGCGGAACCACCCCCGGCCGCACCCAAGCCACCGGAATCGGGACCGCCCGCGACCCCCGGCAAGCCGGAACCGGGCAAGCCCGCGCCCCCCGCCTCGGGCAAGCCGGCACCCGGGCCCGCTGACGGCCCTCTGCCGCACAGCCCGACGGAGTCGAAGCCACCGGTCGGCGAGAAGCCCCCCGCCGGTGAGCCGCCCAAACCGGCCGCCGCGCCGACCGAGCCCGTTGGCAAACCGGCAATGCCCGCGCCGGCCGAACAGGCGCCCCTACCCCACCCGAAGCCGGCGGAGCCAGTGCCGGCCCACGCGCCGTCTCCTCCCGGCGAACCGGCCGCGGCTCCCAGCGCGGGTCTGCCATCGCTACCGGAGCCACACCTGCCGACGCCGCCTTCGGTGCCCATGGGCGGAGCGCCCGCCGAAGCACCTCCCGGCCTCGGTGAAATACCCCACGAACCAGGCGTCCATCCACCCGAAATGCCTGGTCCCCAAGATGGCGGCCCGCCGCATCTACCTGATGAAGGCCCGCCGCATGGGCCCGGTGACAACACCCCGCAACATCACCCGGGCGAAAGCAATGGACCGCATCATGGCGACAACCACGGACCGCATCCCCCCGGCGATGAGAACGCGCCGCAAGACTCGCACCCGGACGACGGCGGCGATACGCCTAGTCATCATCCCCACGGCGGCGGCGATCATGACCCACCTAAGGCGAGAGACGTTTTTCCTGACGCCAAAGAGTTTGGTGAACTCTCGGAAGACCAATACCGACAGCTATTTGTAGACGAAGACGGCAACCTGAGATATCCCGACGTAAACGATCCCGCAAAGCCTTACGCTGTTGCAGGTACTGTCCGGAATTTCACACCTGCTGATATCGCTTCGTTGGACCGCCAATGGCTAGATCGTATCGGCCATCCCGCCGGGAATTGGCTCGCTTTCGAAGGGACACCATATGAGGGACGCTCACTGCCTCACACGAGCCTAGATAAACCCTATCAAGCCTACCAAGTTGACGCATCGGTCGGCCTTCCGCCCGGCTGGAAAATAGAATTCTCTATTGCGGCGCCTTGGTTCGGACACCCCGGCGGTGATCCCCAGCTTCTTATACTGGCGCCAGAGGGTGAGGAAGCCAGCGTTCAACAGCTTATTGACACAGGGTTCTTGAAGGACTGAACACTATTCTCAAGGAGGGCAGCGTGGCTGACGAATACCACGTCAATTTGAAGGACTTTCCCCCGGAGTTATACCGGATCGTCAAATCGTGGTACTCATGGCAGGAGGTTTACCTTCGCAGAACGGGTAGTTCACTACTGCAGGGCGAGTTCTTATCAGGAGAGCGCAGCCGCGAATCTACTTGGGGGACAAAGCCACCCAGGATGTCCGAGGAGAAGGAACTCTGTTTCATCGATGATGGAGAACTTTCATACTACCTCGTGATAGCAGACGACAAATACTATATCGATAAGAAGTCTCGAAGCTCGCGAGAACGCTATTGGATGTTCAGACGATTCGAGGATGCCGAGAAGTATGTGTTGTTCCTTATAAGCCAAGCAGCGAGGCCGGGGAAGTACAGCGATTCTCCGAGCTTCCGTTGGTATCGAGAAGGCCTGAATCCTGAGGTCACCCTGACGAAGCCCGATCCCGTGAATTTTCCTGGACGCGTCAGCATGACGGTTGACCATGAGCCGAGTGACCGCGGATGGATGCCGGAGCACGACGCGATCGCAGCATCGCATTTGATCGTTCTTAGTTTCGAGGAACTTGACGAAGTGCTGCGGCAGGGAATTCCACGTGACTGGTTCAATATCAAGATTGTGGCTAGTTGAGAGCTCGACCAATCACATTGTCGAAGAACCGCTTTGTCGTCCGGAGGGCTGACCGGGGCACCTACTCTCCGGCATGCCGGGAACGAACATTTCAAAGTCCTACCCCCGCGGCAATAGCTACGCTGGGCGATCCGCTCCGTTCCGCGAGTGTGAAGTTAAGTTCACGTTCGGGGCCGAGCGTGAAGTTAACTTCACGTTCGGACGCGCCAGGCTCGGCAGGCCAGCGTCGATGTGAGCTTGCCGAAGACGCAACGCATCCCCCGCCTCCCGCCCGATAGGGTTAGACATCGGGACCCACTGGGTCGCCAGGCAACACAGCGATCTAGGAGGTTTGGCGATGACTTCCTCTGAACCGGGCAACGGAGACGTCAGTCGCGTTGACTTGGAGTCGCTGGCCGCCGACGCCAGCGCCGCCCGCGCGCTGGAAGGCCTGCAGGCCGAAAAAGCCGCCACCGACGAGGACCGCCCGCAGCCGCCGATCGACCTGACCGCGGCCGCCTTCTTCGACGTCGACAACACTCTGGTGCAGGGCTCGTCGGCGGTGCACTTCGGTCGCGGCCTCGCGGCGCGCAACTACTTCACCTATCGCGACGTGATCGGCTTCATCTATGCCCAGGCCAAATTCCAGATCCTCGGCAAGGAGAACAGCAACGACGTCGCCGCCGGCCGGCGCAAAGCGCTCGCCTTCATCGAGGGCCGATCGGTCGACCAACTGGTGGCACTGGGTGAGGAGATCTATGACGAGATCATCGCCGACAAGATCTGGCCGGGCACCCGCGAGCTCACCCAGATGCATCTCGACGCGGGCCAGCAGGTGTGGTTGATCACCGCCACGCCTTACGAACTCGCGGCGACCATCGCGCGGCGGCTCGGCCTGACCGGCGCCCTGGGCACCGTCGCCGAATCGGTCGACGGCGTGTTCACCGGGCGGCTCGTCGGCGACATCCTGCACGGCACCGGGAAGGCGCACGCGGTGCGTTCGCTGGCGATCCGGGAAGGCCTCAACCTCAAACGCTGCACCGCCTACTCGGACAGCTTCAACGACGTGCCCATGCTCTCCCTGGTGGGCACCGCCGTGGCCATCAATCCCGACGCCCGGCTGCGCACCCTGGCCCGCGAACGCGGCTGGGAGATCCGCGACTTCCGCACCGCGCGCAAGGCCGCCAGGATCGGGGTGCCGTCGGCATTGGCGCTGGGGGCTGCCGGCGGGGCACTGGCCGCGGTGGCGTCCCGGAGGCAATCGCGCTGATAGGCTGCGCCGCTGAGACATATTCGAGCGGAGAGCGATAGCGGCATGACGACCCCCAAAGAAGCCGAAGGACTCATCGGCAGCCATTACCGGGCACCGGACTACTTCCTCGTCGGGCGCGAGAAGATCCGGGAGTTCGCGCTCGCCGTCAAGGACGACCACCCGACGCACTTCAGTGAGGAGGCGGCCGCGGCTGCCGGGTATGACTCGCTGGTGGCACCGGTGACGTTCCTCGCCATCGCCGGACGGCGTGTGCAGTTGGAGATCTTCACCAAGTTCAGCATCCCGATCAATATCGCGCGGGTGATCCACCGCGACCAGAAATTTAAATTCCACCGGCCGATCGTCGCCGGCGATAAGCTGTACTTCGACACCTATCTCGACTCGGTGATCCAATCCCATGGCACCGTGCTCGCTGAGATCCGCAGCGAAGTGACCGATGTCGATGGGAACCCGCTTATCACCAGCGTCGTCACGATGTTGGGGGAAGCGTCAACCGAAGCTGACACTGAAGCAACAGTGGCCGCGATTGCATCCATATCAGCCGGAAAGTAGGGTCCGATCAATGACGTCACAGGGGGAAACGGGTAGCACCCAACTCAAGCCACCGGTCGAAAAGGTGCGCTCCCATTACGACAAGTCAAACGAGTTCTTCAAGCTGTGGCTTGACCCGTCGATGACCTACAGCTGCGGTTACTTCGACGAGAATCCCGATCCCAACAACCTCACCAAGACGCTGGAAGAGGCGCAGTACGCGAAGCGCAAACTCGCGCTGGACAAGCTCAACCTCGAGCCCGGCATGACCCTGCTCGACATCGGCTCCGGCTGGGGCTCGACCATGCGGCACGCGGTGCAGGAGTACGACGTCAATGTCATCGGCCTGACGCTGAGCGAGAACCAATACGCCCACTGTGTGGCCGAGTTCGAAAAGATGGACAGCCCCCGCCGCAAAGAAGTGCGGATCCAGGGCTGGGAGGAATTCCCCGGTGACGTACCGATCGACCGCATCGTGTCTCTGGGCGCGTTCGAGCACTTCGCCGACGGCGCGGGTGACGCCGGGTACGAGCGGTACGCGACCTTCTTCAAGAAGTACTACGACCTGCTGCCCGACGACGGCCGCATGCTGCTGCACTCGATCGTGGTCCCTAGCCGCGAAGAGGGCAACGCGATGGGCTTGAAGGTGAACATGACCCTGCTCCGGTTCATCAGCTTCATCCTGAAGGAGATCTACCCGGGCGGAAAGTTGCCCCAGGTCAACTTGGTCGACAAATACGCGACTGACGCCGGTTTCAAGATCGAGCGACACCACTTCATCGGCAAGAACTACGTTCCGACGCTGACCGCCTGGGGGGATGCCCTCGAGGCGCACAAGGAAGAGGCGATTGCCCTGAAGGGGCAGGAGACCTACGACATCTACCTGAAGTACCTGCGCGGCTGCTCGGACCTGTTCCGCGACGGCTACACCAACGTCTGCCAGTTCACGATGGTCAAGTAAGTCGCCCGAGGACGCCCCGGAACCAATTGGCTCCGGGGCGTTTTCGCGTTGAAAAGCGTCTTTAGCCGAAGAAGATGTTGCGACGGCCCGCGAGCAACCGGTACAGCGTCTGCTGGATGGTCTCGCGGACCTGATCGGTCAGCTCGAAGGTCACCATCGGGTCTTCTGCGTCGGAAGCGGCGAAGTCGTTGGTGTAGATGGGCTCACCGAAAGCGATGCGCCACTTCGACGGCAGCGGCACCAGACCCGCGGGCCCGGCCAGCGGAAAGAGCGGCGTGATCGGGAAGTAGGGCAGTCCGAACAGGCGGGCCAGCAACTTCACGTCGGTCAGCATCGGGTAGATCTCTTCCGAACCGATGATCGAGCACGGGATGATGGGGGCCTTGGTGCGCAGCGCCGCCGTCACGAAGCCGCCGCGGCCGAAGCGCTGCAGCCGGTAGCGGTCCTCGAAGCGCTTGCCCAGACCCTTGTAGCCCTCCGGGAACACAGCGGTCAGCTCGCCGGCGGCGAGCAGCCGGTGCGCGTCCGTCGTGCAGGCCATGGTGTGACCCGCCTTGCGCGCGGCTTCGCCCACGACGGGCAGGTCGAACACCATGTCGGCAGCCAGCAACCGCAGGTCGCGGTGTGCGGGATGCTCGTCGTGCACCGCCACCGACAGCATCAGCCCGTCGAAGGGCAGAACCCCGGCGTGATTGGCGACCACCAGCGCGGGACCTTCGCTGGGCAGGTTCTCCACACCGCTGACCTCCACCCGGAACCAGGACCGGAAGAAGAACCGGAGCAGGGGGCGGACGATGGCGCTGTTGAAGTGCGGATCGAAGCCGAATTCGTCGACGGCGTAGTCACCGGTGATCCGCTGGCGCACGAATCCGGTCACCGCGGCGACGCGTTGAGCCAGTTCGTTGAGCGGGACCTCCGACGACCCGGCGGCGGCGCGACGGTGCTCATCGATTTCACGGACGACGGCCGCGATCTGTTCGGCGGACGCCCGACCGTGGGGATCAGAGAGCAGGGAGGGATGCTGGCGAGAGGACTCCGCGCGCTGATCGGCTTTCCGGCGTGCCGCTACCCGACCCCGATTCGTGTGCAGCGGAATGACATTCGCTCTGGTTTCACCCGCCACAATACCTACCTGACCCCACCCCACGGAACTGGATTTCGACCACCCCAGCGCTGAGCTAAAGATACGGCGCGACCCTCCAGGGAGCGTACCCGATGTGGGTCGATAATGGGAGTCATGCCTCGGCCCCGGACGTAATCGTCAAAGGCCTCGGCCGTCGTCCATTTCGGCTGGTAGCCGAGCTCCGAGCGCATCCGGGTGGTGTCCATGACCCGGCCGTAACTCAGGTAGGCAAACTGGTCGCGGCTGATCTCGTTGTAGCGATTGGCCCGCCTCAGCGAATCCAGCGCCCAGACGCCAAACCCTGGCACCGGCAGAGGAATCCGGCCGGCGCGACGGATCGCCTGCGACAGCATGATGATCCCGTCGGCCCCGATGTTGAAGGTGCCGGCCTTACCGGCCATCGCCGCGCGCTCCAGCGTGCCCAGCGCGTCCTGCTCGTGCAGCAACTGCAGTCGCGCGTCGCGACCGAACATCGTGGGCACCAACGGCCCGGCCAGATACCGCGACAGCGTGGTGTCCATGGCCGGCCCGATCATGTTCGCCAGCCGCAGGATCGTCACGGCGATATCGGGCCGGCGCCGACCCAGGCCGCGCGCGTAGGCCTCAATGTCGAGGCTGTCCTTGGCGAAACCGCCGCGCAGGGGACGGCGACTGGTGCTGTCCTCGGTGAACATCACCGGATCGTGCGCGCTGGACCCGTACACCTCCGACGTGGACTTGAGCACGACGCGGCGCACCGACGGCGCCTTCTGACAGGCCGCGAACAGCTGCATCGCGCCCATCACGTTGATTTCCTTCAGCGCCGCGGTGCCCCCGGACCGCGGCGCGTAGGACGCCGCTGCCGCGTGCACCACCGTGTCGACCTCGCCGTTACGAATCACCTTGGCGATGAAGGGATTACGGATGTCGGCACGAACGAACTCGGCGCGGCCCATCCGGCGCAGCATGTCCTTGCTGGGCGCGATCGCGTCCACCGCGATGATCCCTTTGATCATCGGGTTCTGCGCGAGCCGAGCCGTCAGGTAACCACCCAGGAACCGGCACGCACCGGTAACCAGGACAATCTTGGGGTAATGCACCGTGTTGCTCGTGGTGTCGCCGGTTCCGGCACCTTCCCCACTCGACTGATCCACCCAAACAGCCTATCGACTCCGGAGACCGCAGCACTACGCCGCGGCTGGGCCCTACTTGCCGAGTTTTCTGCGCTGCACCCGGGTGCGACGCAACAACTTGCGGTGCTTCTTCTTCGACATGCGCTTGCGCCGCTTCTTGATTACTGAACCCATGAACTCCGCTATCTGACCCGTGACCTGCTTGCAGGATTGACCCGGACACTTTACCCGGCGGGATACGCCCAACACCAAACCGGCGCCGGCGCCCGCCGCGTGATCGCGGATTGCGGTTTCGGGTCAGCCCGCGTCGAAGTAAGACGTCTCGAGCATGTCGTGCACCGCCTTGGCGTGCACCCGGAACGACCGCCCGACCCGGACCGCGGGCAGCTCGCCGTTGTGCACCAGCCGGTACACCGTCATTTTCGAGACCCGCATCAACGCGGCCACCTCGGCGACGGTCAAGAATTGTGTCCTGCCCTGCTGGCCCTCGCTGGGACCGGTGTCCCGCTTACCAGCAGAATCTCGCGCCGATGGCCCGTTCGTAGACGTCATCGCAACCCAATCGTGTCAGGCCCGCGCAATGCCAGCGGCTTCCCCTCCGCTGGCACCCACACGTGCATACAAAGAGGAGAATAGCGGGACTAATGGGGTTACTGGTACTGGTGGGGGACAATCAGTTCAAATTTCTTGGATTACTCCGATGTAATTCTTAGCTGCTCAGAGCGCGTTTTGGCGGCCTGAACGGCCGCATCGACGGCCGCCCGCAGGCCGCCCCGTTCCAGTTCGCGAAGCCCCGCGGCGGTGGTGCCCCCGGGTGAGGTGATGGCGGCGCGCAGCTGCGTCGGCGTGGCGTCGACGCGCAACCCCGGGCCCTCCCCTTCGCCCGGTCGCCGCTCGCCGTCCATCCGTTCCAGCAGCATGGCCGCCGAGCCCGCCATCGTCTGCGCCGTCAGGTCGGTGGCCACGTCGCGGCTCAGCCCGGCGGCAACCCCGGCGTCCACCAGGGCCTCGACCATCAGGAAGAAATACGCCGGTCCAGACCCGGAGAGCGCGGTCACCGCGTCCATTTGGGCTTCCGGCACCGTGAGCACGCCGCCGACCGAATCGAACAAGGCCGAGACGCCCTCCAGCTGCCCGGCGGTGACGAACCGGCCCTTGGCCAGCGCGGTCACCCCGGCGCTGACCAGCGCCGCCGCGTTCGGCATCGCCCTGACCACCGGCGTGCCGGCGGGCAGCTTGGACTCGAAATACGAGATGCCGATCCCCGCCGCCACCGTGACGAACACCTGCTCGGCGGTGTCGCTCTCGGACGCCGCGGCCACCCGGGCCAGCTCCGTCATCACCGGCTCGACGTCGCCGGGCTTCACCGCGACCACCACGAACGACGCGTTCTCCACCGCCTCGGCCACCGAGGTGACCAACACGGAATAGGTGGCGGCCAGATACTCGGCGCGCTCCGGCACCCGCTCGGCCACCACCAGGTCCTTGACCTGCCGGCCCGCCCGCAGCAGACCCGACAGCAGAGCCTCCCCGATGCTGCCGCCACCGACGATCGCGATTCTTGCCATGCCCGACAGCATCGCAGACAGCGGCGGCTACCCGGCGGCAGGGACCAATGCCAATTGGCGGGCTTGCACCACCAAGCGGCCCAGACTGTCGACCACGGTGTGGTCCTCGTCGAACCAGTCGTGCCCGATCTCGGTACACGTCGCGATGATCCGCAGCCACCCGTCGGCGGGCAGGCCGCGCAGGAAAGCGGTCAGCTGGATGGTGGGAGCCCAGCCGGTGCGCTCCACCGCGAAGGTCACCGGCGCCGACAGATCCCCGCACATGAGCGCGAACAGCCCGTCCGGGGCCACCCCGCGCGGGCGCGCCCACATCTGGATCACCGGCGGGCCTCCGTCGGCGGGTGGCTCCAGGCTCGACAGCACCGGCCGCACGTCGCAGCCTTCGCCCAGGTGCACCAGGCCGGCCAGCGGGTGGCCGGGCCCGATCGGTGCGACGTCGTCGGGCGGCTCGGGCGGCATCAGGCCCACCACCGGGTTGGCCGACAGCAGCGGCTTGGCTTCGCCATCGGGTGGGAAATGCTCCGGCTCGCCGAGGTTGACCACCGCATGCACGGCCGTGCGGTCGCCCTGGGTGAGCTCGACGTCGACGACGCTGATCCGGCGGCCGCGCTTGCGGATCGAGGTGACCAGCCGCATCGGTCCCGGATCGGGGGCCCACAGGAAGCTGGCCGACACCGCGACCGGTTCCAGGGCCGGTTCGAGGCCGGCCGACGGCCCACCGCAGGCGGTGCGGGCGGCTTTGGCGCACAGCGCCAGCATCGCCCCGCCGTGCACCTTGGGCCCGATGGTCCAGTGCTTGTTCAGCTCGCCTTCGAAGGTGCCGGGGCCGACCTCCCGCAACGCCATTGCGGTGGTGAATAACGCGTTCATGGTCTCCTGGATCTGATCAGCGCAGCAGGTGCGTGCGGGCGAACTGCAACGACTCGGCGAGCATGCTCTCGCGCTCGTTGGCTGAACGCGCGCTGGACGTCGACACCTCCAGGATGACGTGGCCGGCGAAGTGGCTGCCGGCCAGCATCTGGCAGACCTCGGCGGTGGGCTGTGTGCCCCGTCCGGGCACCAGGTGCTCATCGGCGGGCAGGCCGCTGCCGTCGCACAGGTGCAGATGGACCAGCCCATTCCCCATCCGTTGCGCCATGTCCAGCGAGTCGCTGCCCGCGGTCGCGGTGTGCGACAGGTCCAGCGTGTAGTGCGCGTGGTTGCCGTCCAGCGGGTCGTATGAGGGCGCGAACGCCGAGATCGCCGGGCCGGGGCCGCCGCCACGCCGGCGCATCCGTTCCCGCGACTGGCCCGAGCCGAAAAACCGGTCGGCCCGGAACGGGAACATGTTTTCCACCGCGACCAGCACGTCGCTCGACGCTTCCAGGGCGGCGACCTGGTCGCTGAAGCCCTCGGCATAGCGACGCTGCCAGCGAAACGGCGGGTGCACGACGACGGTCTGTGCACCCAGCTGTTCGGCGGCCCGCACACTGCGGTCCAGCTTCGGGATCGGGTTGGCTCCCCACACGCGCTGGGAGATCAGCAGGCAGGGGGCGTGCACGGACAACACCGGCACGCGGTAGCGCCGGGACAGTTTGGCGATGGCGTCGATGTCCTGGCTGACCGACTCGGCCCACACCATCAGCTCGACCCCGTCGTAACCCAGCCGGGCCGCGTACTCGAACGCGGCCTCGGCCCGCAACGGGTATACCGAGGCCGTGGAGAGTCCGACTTTGATAGCTGGGCGCAACGGTCTGTGTGGTTCCGGGTCCGCCTAGCCTGACTGCAAAGACAGCGCCAAGGGGCCCAGGGTGATCAGTGCCCCCACCGCGACGGCGATCAACGTGCTGGCGATGTCCTCCGTCTTGCGCACCACCCGGACGCCGACCACCAGGCCGAGGATCACCAGCACCGAGAGCACCAACGCCACGATCCTGTTCCAGCGCCACAGCTCGTCGAACGCGACGAACAACCCGGCGCCGAAAGCGACGGCCAGGATGGACTGGAACACCACCAGGCTGCCGCGCCACAGCGCCTCGAGCCGGCCCGCCGGGTGGACCTCTGTGGCCCGGTCGGCCTCGTCCTCGAGGTGGCCCTGCTCGCGCTCCTCGTGCGGCAAGAATCCGGCGGCCAGCAGGTCCGCGTCCTCTTCGGCCTCGTCGGTCTCGGTCTGCAGGAAGGAGCGGACGTACGCGGAGTCCTCCAGCGCGGGTTCGGCCTCGCGCACCTCCGAATCCATCACGTCCACCGGGAGGTCGGTGTAGTGGTCCATCGGGTCGGGATTCATGCCCTCGGCGCCGGATCGCCCGGTGCCGTTGGTCTCCCCCGCCTCGCCATGGCTCAGCGGGCGCGGGTAGGCACTGCGCTCCGGTCCCGCTGCTTTCTTGGGCTGCGACGGCGACTTGGGCCAGCGCGGCTCCGGCTGCGACCAATAGGCGGCGGGCCTGCTCTCGGTTTGCTGCCGGGGCGCGGCCCGCTCGGTGACGGGCTCCTCGGCTACCGGTTCTGCGCTGGGCCGCCCGGCCGTGCGCGGGTCCTCCTGGTCGTCGCGGATGACCGGGATCTCGCCGGTCAGCTCGGCGACGGTCACCGCGTCGCTATCGCCGCGGCGCCGGCGACGCCGCCGCGTGACCGCCGGGGCGCCGATGGTTCCGTTCTTGGCCAGAAGTTCGGCCACCGAGATCGGCCGAGTGCCGGGGCTCTCGGTCTCGGAGTGTGGTCCGGTCATGCTTTGTCGCCTCTCGATCGGTTGCCGTCCCGATCACCTGCCTGGCCTCCAGCATCGCGCACGGATCGCTTCATGAGGGGCGTTCCGTCGGCTTCGCTGTCGAGTTTGCGCAAGATGAGACCTTCCCGTAACGCCCACGGGCAGATATCCACCGATTCAATCGACAGCGCTCGCATACTCGCCTCCGCCACCAGCGCACCCGCCACGATCTGCGGCGCCCGCTCGGCGCTCACCCCTTCCAGTTCTGCCCGGTCGGCGGTCGTCATCCTAGAGATGAAAGATATGAGTTGCCTGAGGCCGTTTGCTGTGAGCGTCCTTTTCACCCGCGGTCCGGCGGCCGACGGCGCCGCGCCGGTGAGCCTCGCCAGCGAGCGGAACGTCTTCGACGTCGCCACCGCCAGGTCGGGCGCGCCGGCTTCGAGCACCGTCACGGCGGAATCGGCGAGCTCGGCGTCCAGCCAATCCCGCAGCATGCCGACCCGGCGCCGCCCGGGCGGATCGTCGGGCAGCCACTCGCGGGTCAGCCGGCCGGCGCCCAGCGGCAGCGACAAGGCCACCTCCGGCTCCTCGTCGACCCCGCTGGACATCTCCAGCGAGCCGCCGCCGATGTCGAGGTTGATGATTCGACCGGCGCTCCACCCGTACCAACGGCGCACGGCCAGAAAAGTCAGCCGGGACTCGTCGACCCCGCTCAGCGCCTCCAGCTCGACACCGGTCTCTTTGCGGACGCGGGTGAGCACGTCCTCGGAGTTCACCGCGTCGCGCAGCGCGGAGGTGGCAAACGCCATTAGCTCGGCGCAGCCCGAACTGTCCGCGATCTTGGCGAACTCGTCGATGGTGGAGATCAGCTTCTCCGCGCCCCGCTTGGTGATCTTGCCGGAGCTGTCGATCGACTCGGCCAGCCGCAGCGTCGCCTTCGTCGAACTCATGGGCGTGGGGTGCCCACCACGGTGCGCATCAACCACCAGCAGGTGAACCGTGTTGCTGCCCACGTCGAGGACGCCCAATCGCACGGGAAACAACCTAGTCGGGCGACGATGCGGGCCGCCTCGCGGCCCGCTGAGGAGCACGACAATTTAACCTTGCGGGCGACGATGCGGGCCGCCTCGCGGCCCGCTGAGGAGCACGACAATTTAACCTTGCGGACGACGATGCCGGCCGCCTCGCCGGGCCCCGAGTGTCAGCGGGCCGAACAGCCGGAATCGTCGTCTAACGTGGACCCGTGGCGAATTCTTACCCGGAGCGGGGAAACGAGGTCGAACTGGACTTCGCCCGTGAGTGGGTGGAGTTCTACGACCCGGACAATCCCGAGCACCTGATCGCGGCCGACCTCACCTGGTTGCTGTCCCGCTGGACATGCGTGTTCGGCACGCCCGCCTGCCACGGCACGGTGGCCGGTCGCCCGGATGACGGATGCTGCTCGCACGGGGCGTTCCTGTCCGACGACGACGACCGCGCCCGGCTCGACGACGCCGTGCAGCAACTGACCGACGAAGACTGGCAATTCCGCGAAAAGGGCTTGGGCCGCAAGGGATACCTGGAACTCGACGAGCACGACGGACAGCCCCAGTACCGCACCCGTAAACACAAGGACGCCTGCATTTTCCTGAACCGGCCCGGCTTTCCGGGCGGCGTCGGATGCGCGCTGCACAGCAAGGCCCTCAAGCTGGGCGTCGCCCCCCTGACCATGAAGCCCGACGTCTGTTGGCAGTTGCCCATCCGGCGCAGCCAGGAATGGGTGACGCGGCCCGACGGCACCGAGATCCTCAAGACCTGGGTCACCGAATACGATCGGCGCGGCTGGGGCTCCGGGGGCGCCGACCTGCATTGGTATTGCACGGGCGACCCAGGCGCCCATGTCGGGGCCCAGCAGGTCTGGCAGAGCATGGCCGACGAGCTGACCGAGTTGCTCGGCGCGAAGGCCTACGCCGAGCTGGCGGCGATGTGCAAGCGGCGCAGCAAGTTAGGCCTCATCGCGGTGCATCCGGCGACTCGACTCGCCGAGTAGCCTCAGTCCTGTTGTAGGCCAAGACCATTCGCCCCGCACTCGCGTTCAGGTACTCCTCGACCGCGGCCGCGGCCGCGGCCTCGTCGCCCGCCAGCACGGCGTCGGTGATCGCGGCCAGCCCGGCCACCACGGGCGCGGCGTCGTCGTAGGCGGCGGTGAGCTCGTGCTCGCGGCCCCCGAAGGCGTGCTCGACCCAGCGATACAGCAAAGCCAGCGCCCGGTTGCGGCTCAGCTGGATCAGCACCCGGAAGTAGGCCAGGTCGGCGGCTTGGCGCGCCTCCGCGCTGTCGGCCTCCCGGACCGCGGCGAGCGCGCCGCGCAGGGCCTGCGCATCCTCGGCGCCGCCCCGTCGCGCGGCCGACCTCCCGATCAGCGGGCCCAGCGCGGCCCGGATCTCGAACAGCTCCACCAGGAACTCGGGCCCCAGTTTGCGGACCAGCGCCTCGACCACCGCGGGGTGGGTGAGCGCCTGCGGGTCCGCGACCACGTTGCCGCTGCCGTGCCGGGCCTCGACCAGGCCCATCTGCTGCAGCCGGGCCAGCCCCTGCCGCAGCGACGTGCGGTTGACGCCGAGCTGCTCGGCCAGGTCGCGCTCGGGCGGTAAGGCCGAGCCCGGCGGAAACGCGCCGTCGAGGATGGCGTCGGTGATCGACGCGGCGATCTGTTCATCGACGCGTTGGCGATCGAGGGGACGCAGCGGACTTGACTGGTTCATTGGTTCAACCAATATAGTGGACGAACCCATCGGAGGTGAGCAATGGACGAGGACACGCGATCGGCCTCGGCGCCACGCTGGCGCGGCGCGGCCGGCCGCCTGGAAGTCTGGTACGCCACGCTGTCGGATCCGACGACGGGCGCGGGGCTGTGGGTGCACTGCGAGACGGTGGCCCCACTCGTTGGCGACGACCCCTACGCGCACGGCTGGGTCACCTGGTTTCCGCCCGACGGCCCGCCCCTCACGGGGCGGTTCGGGCCCGTGCCGACCCGGCCGGCGACCGGCCCGTGGTGGTTCGACGCCGCGGGCGTGCGGGTGGGCGACAAACAGCTCAGCGGGCACGCCGGGTCACTGGCGTGGGATCTGTCCTGGACGGACACCGGCGCTCCGCTCTGGACGTTTCCCCGTGCGGCGTGGGACCGCGAGCTGCTGCCGGGCGCCCAGGTCGTCCTCGCCCCGACCGCCGACTTCACCGGCTCGCTGACCGTGGGCGACGCCGCCGCGCCCATCGAAGGGTGGCGCGGCGGCGTCGCCCACATCTACGGGCACGGCAACGCCAAACGCTGGGGATGGGTGCACGCCGACCTGGGCAACGGCGACGTCATGGAGGTGGTCACCGCGGTCTCGCACAAGCCGGGGCTGCGCAGGCTGGCACCGATGGCGTTCGTTCGGTTCCGTATCGACGGAAAGGATTGGCCCGCAGGGCCTTTACCGTCGCTGCGCATGCGGACGACGCTGGGCCTGCAGCACTGGCAACTGGAGGGACGCATCGGCGGTCGTCGGGTGCTCATCCGGGTCGACCAACCGGCGGAGAAGTGCGTGAGCCTCGGTTACACCGATCCCGACGGCGGCAAGGCGGTGTGCACCAACACCGAACAGGCCGACGTCCACATCGAGATCGACGACCGGCGTTGGTCGGTGCTCGGTCATGCCGAGGTCGGCTTGCGCGGCGCCGAGGCACCCGACCTCAACGAAAGGATTCCGACATGAGCTTTCTCCTCGACCCCCCGCTGCTGTTCGCCGCCGGAGCGCTGATCGAGCGGCAGGTGCCTTCGGATCGTCGCGACGTCGCCGAGGCCGCCACCCTGGGCGTCTTCTTCGGCGGGTCGTTCGGGCTCTACAACAACGTGCCCGGGCTGGGCCTGCTGTGGCGACCCTTCCGCGCCCGCAATGGCCGCGACTTCATGTGGAACAGCGGGGTTTTCAGCGTGCAGACCGAAGAGCTCGACTGGCCCATGCATGCCGCGGCCGGGGCCATTTTCGCCACCTATCCGTTCTTCATCAAGATGGGCCGCCGCTTCGGACGCCTGCTGTGAGCCGTCTCGCCAGCCGGGCGACCGCCGCGTTCGGCACCGCGCTGCTGCCGCAGGAGTGCGGCGGCCCCCACCCGGCTCAGCTGGTCGAGCGCATCGAACGCTATCTCACCCAGTTGCCGGTGACGTCCCGGCTGGGTGTGCGCGCCGGGATGGCATCGGCAGCTGCCGCAAGCTATCTCACCACCGGACGATCATTGTCGCGACTGAGCCCTGACCGGCGCGACCAGGTGCTGCGGCGGGTGGCATCGCTCAGCCCGGAGGCCGGTGCGGCCGTCGAAGCCGTGAAGGCAATCGTGTTGCTGGCCAACGGCGCCGATGCCTACGCACCGGAACTCTTCGCCCGCGCGAACCGGCATGACGTGGCGCGGCCCGATGCGGACCTGGCCGTCACCGTGTCGGCCGACAGCCCGTCCGTCGTCATCGCCGACGCCGTGGTGATCGGTTCCGGGGCCGGCGGCGCGATGGTGGCCCGCACGCTGGCGCGCGCGGGGCTGGATGTCGTCGTGCTCGAAGAGGGCCACCGCTGGACGGTCGAGGAGTTCCGCACCACCCATCCGATCGACCGCTACGCGGGGTTGTACCGCGGCGCCGGGGCCACCGTCGCCCTGGGACGCCCGTCTGTGGTGCTGCCGATCGGTCGCGCGGTCGGTGGGACCACCGTCGTCAACTCCGGCACTTGCTACCGGCCGCCGGAGGCGGTGCAGCGGCGCTGGCGCGACGAATTCGGGCTTGCCGTGGCCGATTCGGACCGGCTGTCGGCGCACCTCGACGATGTCGAACGCACGCTGCGGGTCGCCCCGGTGCCGCTGGAGATCATGGGCCGCAACGGACACCTGCTTCTCGGCGGCGCCGCCGCGCTGGGCTGGCAGGCCGCGCCCATCCCCCGCAACGCGCCGGGCTGTGAGGGGTGTTGCCAGTGCGCGATCGGCTGCCCCCGCAACGCCAAGTTCGGCGTGCACCTCAACGCGCTGCCCGAGGCGTGCGCGGCGGGCGCGCGAATCATCTCCCACGCCCGCGTGGAACGGGTGCTGCACCGGCACGGGCGCGCTCGCGGGGTGCGCGCGCGCCGACCCGACGGCACCGCGCTGGACGTCATCGCCGACACGGTCGTCGTGGCCGCCGGAGCCACCGAGACGCCAAACCTCTTGCGGCGCAGCGGTCTTGGCGCACACCCCCGCCTCGGGCACAACCTCGCGTTGCATCCGGCGACCGTACTCGCCGGACGCTTCGAGGACGACGTCGTCGCCTGGCATGGTGTGCTGCAAAGCGCGGCCGTCCATGAGCTGCACGAGTCGCACGGTGTGCTGATCGAGGCGACATCGACCCCGCCGGGGATGGGGTCGATGGTGTTTCCCGGCTACGGCGCCGAGCTGCTCGGCTGGCTGGACCGGGCGCCGCGGGTGGCGACGTTCGGCGCCATGGTGGCCGACCGCGGGGTGGGCTCCGTGTCGTCCGTGCGCGGCGAGACCGTCATCCGTTACCCCATCGATCGAGGCGACGTCGCCAAGCTCATGACGGCGATGGAGGCCATGGGCCGGTTGCTGTTCGCCGCGGGTGCCGTTGAGGTGCTCGCCGGCTTGCCCGAGGCGAACACGGTCGCGTCGCTGCCCGCGTTGCAGGATGCGTTGCGCCGAACCAACCCGAGAAGCCTGCACCTGGCCGCTTTTCACCCGACGGGCACGGCGGCCGCCGGCGTCGACGATCAGCTCTGCCCGGTCGACCAGACCGGCCGGCTGCGCGGCGCCGACGGGGTATGGGTGGCCGACGCCTCGATCCTGCCCAGCTGCCCGGAGGTCAACCCGCAGGTGTCGATCATGGCGCTGGCGCTGGGGGTGGCCGACGAGGTGCTCGGCGCGCGCTGAGTCCCCGTGCTGTGCCGCCGCTACGACCGCGCGTCCGCCGGGGCCGCGTGCCGCGGCTGATGCAACAGCGCCCGCACCAGCGGGCGCGGCCCGACGGACCGAAGCATCTGGCTGGCCGGGCGGACCCGCACCCGCTTCGGCCACCAGAACCAGCGCCCCATCACCGTCATGATCGACGGCGTGATGAGAGATCGGACGACGAAGGTGTCGAACATCAAGCCGAGCCCGATCGTCGTGCCGAACTGGCCGATCGCCCGGAGATCGCTGGTGATCATCGTGGCCATCGTGACGGCGAACACCAGACCGGCCGCCGTCACCACCGGGCCGGTGAGACCCATGCCGCGGATGAGTCCCGTTTTCAGGCCGGCTCCGATCTCCTCTTCGATCCGGGACACCAGCATCAGGTTGTAGTCCGACCCCACCGCCAGAAGCACAATCAATGCGAATTCTGTTGCCACCCAGTGCAACTGGAAATGGAGAAGGTGCTGCCAGATCAGTGTCGAGAAGCCGAAGGCGGCTCCCAGCGACATCACGATCGTGCCGACGATGACGCCCGCAGCGACCAAAGCGCGGGTGACGATCACCATGATGATGAAGATGAGCACGATCGAGGCGATCGCGGCGATCAGCAGGTCGAACTTGGCGCCGTTGGCGATGTCGTAAAACGTTGCGGCCGTGCCGCCCAGGTAGATGTCGGCGTTTTGCAGCGACGTGAGTTTGAGCGCCTCCTTGGCCGCGTTGCGCTCCTGGTTGACTGACGCGATTCCCTCAGTCGTCGCCGGATCCACCGAGTGGGTGATGATGAAGCGCGCAGCCTTGCCATCCGGCGACACCATCAAGCTCAGCCCCAGTTGGAAGTCCGGGTTACTGAAAATCTCGGGCGGCAGGTAGAAGAGGCTCTCAATCTGAGAGTCGTTGAAGGACTTGCCCATTACGGCGTTCGTGTCGGTCAGCCGGTCGAATTGATTGATCAGGCTGTCGAACGTGCTGTAGATGGTCCACGTCGTATCCCGGATCGCCTTCGAGGTGGCGATGTTCTGCGGAATGATCGCCAGCAGCTCGCGCGTGGCCGCGGCCGTGTGGTTGAGATCGTTGGTGAGATTGTGGAATTGCTCGGCGAGTTTGTCGAACCCGTCCAGGGCGTCGAACAGGCTTCGCAGCGACCAGCAGATCGGGATGTCGTAGCAGTGTCTCTCCCAGTAGAAGTAACTGCGAATCGGCCTCCAGAAGTCGTCGAAATCCGCGATGTGGTCCCGGATTTCGTCTGTGATGGCCGCAGTGTTTTCCGCGGTTTTCGCGCTGTCGTCGGTGGCGTTCGCGAGATCCTGGGTCACCTTGTACTGGCGCTCCAACAGGGAGATCAGGGTGTCCAGATCACCGATGATCTTCTTGATATCGGCGACACGGTCTTTCAGGTAGTTCAGGTTGCTCCGGATCGGCGCGGTTTGCACACTGAGCTGGAACGGAACGGATCCGTCTTGGATTGGCGGCCCGAGGGGTCTGGTGATGCTCTGCACCCGTTCGATGCCGGGCACCCGGAAGATGGCTCCGGCGATCTTGTCCAGCACCAACATGTCGGTGGGATTGCGCAGATCGTGGTCTGATTCGATCATCAGCAGGTCCGGGTTCAGCCGGGCCTGGGTGAAGTGTTGATCGGCCGCGTCGTACGCCTGAACCGAGGACGCGCTCTTCGGCAGGTAGTACAGGTCGTTGTAGCGCGGGTTGAAGCCCGACAACCCCAGGGCGCCGACGATCGCCAGGATGACGGAGGTCGCGAGGATGGGTGCCGGCCACCGCACGATGGCCGTCGCCAGGCGGCGCCACCGCGTGTAGTTGAACTTTCGCTTCGGATCGAACAGACCGAAGCCGCTCGCGAACGCGATCAGCGCCGGTGTCAGGGTCACGCCGGCGGCCACCACCACCAGCAGACCGATGGCGCACGGAAACGCCAGCGAACTGAAGTAGGGCAGCCGAGTGAAATGCAGACAGGCCAGCGCCCCGACGATCGTCAGACCCGAACCCAGCACCACCTTGCTGACCCCGGCGAAGGTGTCGTAGTAGGCGGCTTCGCGGTCCAGTCCCCGCTCGCGGGCCTCCTGGTAGCGGCCGACCATGAAGATCGCGTAGTCGGTACCGGCGGCGATGGCCAGTGCCGTCAGCAGGTTGACGGCGAAGGTCGACAACCCCATGATTCCGGTGTCGCCCAGCAGCGCCACCACGCCCCGGCCGGTGGCCAGTCCGGCGAACAGAATCACCATCGTCAGCAGCACGGTGCCGATGGACCGATAGACGAACATCAGCATGATCGCGATGATGATGATCGTGATGATCGTCATCTTGAACAGGCTGGCGTTACCCACGACGATCGTGTCGTCGGTCAGGGCTCCCTGCCCCGCGACGTAGGCCTTCACCCCCGGCGGCGGCTTTGAGTCCGCGACGATCTTGCGAACCGAGTCAACCGACTTGTCGCCGACTGCGCCGCCTTGGTCACCCCGCAGGTTGACCTGGACGTAGGCGGACTTGTGGTCATAGCTCTCGACACCGGAGGCCGTAAACCGCTGACCCCAGAAGTCGAGCGCATGCTCGACGTGTGCGGTGTCCTGCTTGAGCTTCTTGACCAGATCGTCGTAATACCGGTGAGCGTCTTGGCCGAGCGGCTTGTCACCGACCAGCGTCACCAGGACGAGGTTGTCGGAGTCGTACTCCTTGAACTTCTCCCCGATGTGTTTCATCCCGGTCACAGAGGGCGCGTCGGATGGCGAGAGCGGCACCGAGACGTCCTCGGCAACCTTTTCCAACTGTGGGACGAAGACGTTGACGCCGACCGCGATCAGCAGCCAGGCCACGACGATCGGCAGCGCCAGCACACGGATGGTGCGGGCCAGCCGCGGTTTGTGCTCGACTTCGGAGCGCCGCGCCACAGGGATTTCGTCCGTGTCGCTCGTGTCGTCGGTCACGCGGACTTGTCCAAGCAGGAAACCTGCGCGTCACGCGTGTCGACCTGTTGCTGATCGACCAATTTGCCGTCGACGGTGATCCGGCAGCCGATCGAGGGGCTGTCACCCTGGGCGACGACGTAGGCGAAGATACCCGGCATCTCGGCGACTATCGTCTGCGACCACGGCAACGTGGTGAAGTTGGCCTTCTGCGGTTGTGCGTCCGCATCCATCCAGTTGACGACGCCGGCGGTCCCGGGCGGTCCCAGGATTTCGTAGATGGCGGTCTTGGCCGCGTACGGCGGCGTCGCATCCCGCGCATCGGGCTTGGGCAAGCCGGGTCCCGGGAAGACGCCGTTGAGGCGATCCACTGCAACGCCGCCGATGATCGCTGCCACGACGACGACCAGCGCCACCCATCCCCGCTTGAGAAGCGTCAACACCGTTCTCCCCCATCACGAACGCCCGTTGGGCTGATGCTAAGGCGTTTCATCTGTTCAGGCATTTCGTCGCGTGCGCCACGGCTAGCCGAACACCATGGCTGCCGATTTAATTCCTGCGGTGCGGCGTCGCGTCACAGCCACGGCGCCCGCCCGGGGCCGTGACCGCACCGCTCGTCGTACCCGGCCTGGGCCGCTCGCCGACACCCACTGGCGTCGCAGACATGGAAACCGCTTGCGCTGCAGTCTGTTTCGCTGCCATGCGCCGGCCCAGGGCCTATTAGCCTGTCACGCCGCCGATTTCATCGAGATGATCGCGCGGGCCGGGTCGGACCGCGACGCAATCGACAACGAACCGCGAAAGAATTAGTTTCAAAAAGTAATTCGCTGGAGTTGGCGATTTTGGGTTGAATTGCACACTTGGCGATTTTCCGAAATGCAGAAACCGGCAGCGATCGAGGGCCCCTGCGCGTACCCTGACGACATGGCTACCAAGGTCAGGACCTGCGTGCATTGCGGCCACACGTTCGATCCCAATGACCGGCCCCGCGACCTGTCGGACCCGGATTGGCTTCCGGCCGCGTCAATTTATTGTTCGCATGAATGCAGTGACCAGTTCCATTGCGAGATGACGCATTGCTGCTCGACCCATGCGAAAAGGAAGGGTCATCGCGAAGCCGCCAAGGCGGCGCGATAATCCGCGCCTGCGCCAAATCAACGGGCTCCTGCGACGAAAACCATATCCACGTCCGTCCCGCGGCACTGGGAGTGTTCCGCCGGCCATGGGCTGGCGTTTCCAACGCGGCTCACGTGAACATGGTGTCTCGGCCGGCGGGCAGAGGTCCTGCGGACCATGTGTTATGAACGGTGCGTGCCAGTCCCCGACTTCATCGTTGAGCTCCGTCGCGCCATTGGGACTGCACCGTTGTGGTTGGCCGGCGTTACGGCGGTCACGATCCGCGACGGCCAGGTGCTGCTGGTCAAGCGCTCGGATAACGGCGCCTGGACGGCGGTAACAGGGATCGTCGAACCGGGAGAGAATCCGGCCGACTGCGCCGCCCGCGAAGTGCGCGAAGAAACCGGGGTCAGCGCGCGAGCCACCAGGCTCGCCTGGGTGCACGTGACCCAACCGACGGTGCACGCCAACGGCGATCGGGCCCAGTACCTCGATCACGTGTTCCGTATGCAGTGGCTAACTGGGGAGCCCTACGCCGCCGACGACGAATGCACCGCGGCGGCGTGGTTCGAGCTTGACGACCTCCCGCCGATGACGGCGAACATGCGTCGTCGTATCACGCTGAGCGCAATCGACCACGCCGCAACCGTTTTCGACACCGTCGACGACGCGCCCGCCGACTGGTTGTGACCCGAGCCTTGACCGTGCGCCGTCAGCGCACGCCCGCCGCCCGGGCGGCCTAGCCTTCGAGCTTGTAGCCCAGCCCTCGCACCGTCACCAGGTGGACGGGGTTGGCCGGGTCGGCTTCGATCTTGGAGCGCAACCGCTTGACGTGGACGTCGAGCGTCTTGGTGTCGCCGACGTAGTCGGCGCCCCATACCCGGTCGATCAGCTGCCCGCGGGTCAGCACCCGGCCGGAGTTGCGCATCAGGTACTCGAGCAGGTCGAACTCCTTGAGCGGCAACGTGATCGTGTCACCGTTGACCGAGACGACGTGGCGCTCGACGTCCATCCGGACCGGCCCGGACTCCAGCACCCCGTCGCTGATCTCGGAGTCGTCGTCGCCACCACGGCGCAGCACCGCGCGGATCCGGGCGATCAGCTCGCGCGCCGAATACGGCTTCGTCACGTAGTCATCCGCGCCGAGCTCCAGCCCGACGACCTTGTCGATCTCGCTGTCGCGCGCGGTCACCATGATTACCGGCACGCTGGACCGGGCACGCAGCTGCTTGCACACGTCGGTCCCCGACATGCCGGGCAGCATCAGGTCGAGCAGCACGATGTCGGCTCCACCGCGATCGAATTCGGCCAGCGCGGCTTGTCCATCGGTCACGACCGTGGCCTCGAAGCCCTCCTTGCGCAACAGGAATGCCAGCGGATCGGCCAGCGACTCCTCGTCCTCCACGATCAGCACACTGGTCATCAGCGCGACTCCTTCTCATCGCTGCGGCCCCCTCGCCGCTGCGCGGCTGGGGGTGCCCCCACTGCATCGTCGTACGCGCGGGTCATCGACTTAGTTCTTCCTCTCGTTGTGACCTGTTGGGCCGCACCTCGCGACCCTGCGGTTGCTCGGGTTGTTCGTCGTCGTCCTTGTAGGCCGGGATCGACAGCGTGAACGTCGATCCGGTCCCCGGCTTGCTCCACACCCCGATGCTGCCGTTGTGGTTGGCCGCGACGTGTTTGACGATGGCCAGGCCCAGCCCACTGCCGCCAGTGGCGCGCGAGCGTGCCTTGTCCCCCCGGAAGAACCGCTCGAAGACCCGCTCCTGATCCTCCAGCGCGATCCCGATGCCACGGTCGGTGACGGCGATCTCGATGTTGTCGCCGCGGCGGCGGCGACTGATCGAAACCGGCGAACCGGGCGGCGAATAGGCGATCGCGTTGGACACCAGGTTGGCCAACGCGGTGACCAGAAGCGTTTCGTCGCCCAGCAC
This sequence comes from Mycobacterium sp. E2497, assembly GCF_001668695.1. Lineage (NCBI taxonomy): Bacteria > Bacillati > Actinomycetota > Actinomycetes > Mycobacteriales > Mycobacteriaceae > Mycobacterium > Mycobacterium sp. E2497. The sequence continues at coordinate 14,731 of NZ_LZKD01000184.1, read as the reverse complement.
CCGCAGGCCGCTGGGCGCATCGGTGCGGATCTCGATCTGAGCGTTGTCGGCGGCCACCTTGTGACGTGAAATTGCTTCCGACACAACGGTATCCACGTCAACCTCGGTGACGTTGGGCAACCGCTCCGCACCCTGCAGCCGAGACAGTTCGATCAGCTCGGCGACCATGTCCCCCAGCCGGTTGGCTTCGACAAGCACCTTCTCGGCGAACCGGCGAACGGTCTCGGGGTCGTCCGCCGACGCCAGCAGGGCCTCGGCGAGCAACGCCATGGCCCCGACCGGGGTCTTGAGCTCGTGGCTGACATTGGCCACGAAGTCGCGCCTGGTCGCTTCCATGCGCGCGTAGTCGGACTGGTCGTGGGCGAACACCACGGCGAACCGGCGGTCTTCCTCGCTGAGCAGCCGCGCCTGCCCGTGCACGGACAGCCCCGAGCGGCCCCCCGCCCGTTTGGCCGGCCGCAGATCGAATTCGACGTCGATGCCCCCCAGCGCCTGCTGCGCCGCCTCCCACGCTTGATCGTCGAGCTGCCGGTCGCGCACCAGGCCCAGTTCCCTGGCCCGGTCATTGAGGTAGACGACGTCGCGGTGGGAATCCACCACCGCGACCCCCAGCGGCATCAGGGCGACGATGCGTTGCAGCATCTGCGCGACGGTGATCCCGGTCCATTCCGTGCTGACCCGCTGCCGGCGCTGGGCCGCTTTCGGCGACAGCCGGGTCCCGGCCGCTACACCGACGGCCAGCCCGAGCACGGACAACACCCCGGCCAGCAACAGCGCCGAGAACACAGTCACATAGCAAATCCTACAAATCTTCCTGAACGCCGCCCTAGCGGAACGAGGCCAAAATCGGACAAGTCACACTCTGCGCTTCAGGTGTTCCACTGCCGTTCACGCGATGTTCGGCCAACAGGCCTATGGATATTGCAAAAGACCGCGACCGGAGTCAGCCGCGCCCCTGGCTGGCAACCGCCGCGGCGCCCGCTGCGGCCGCCTCCGGGTCCAGGTAGGTACCGCCCGGCACCACCGGCCGCAGGTCGGCGTCCAGGTCATAACGCAGCGGAACCCCGGTCGGAATGTTCAGCCCCACCACGTCGTCGTCGGTCATCCCGTCGAGGTATTTGACCAGGGCTCGCAGTGAGTTGCCGTGCGCGACGATCAACACCGTCTTGCCACTGCGCAGGTCCGGGACGATGACGTCGGTGAAATACGGCAGAAAGCGGACCACCACGTCGGCCAGGCATTCGGTGAGCGGGCCGCCGCCGATGTTGGCGTACCGCGGGTCGGTGTCCTGGCTGAACTGGCTGCCCCTCTCGATCGGCGGGGGCGGCGTGCCGTAGCTGCGCCGCCAGGTCATGAACTGCTCCTCGCCGTAGCGCTCCTTGGTCTCCGCTTTGTTCAGGCCCTGCAGCGCGCCGTAGTGCCGTTCGTTGAGCCGCCAGCTGCGCCGCACCGGGATCCACAACCGGTCGGCGGCGTCCAGCGCCAGGTGCGCGGTGGTGATCGCGCGGCGCAGCAGCGACGTGTAGAGGACGTCGGGCAGCAGGCCCTGCTCGGAGAGGAGCTCGCCGCTGCGCACCGCCTCGGCCCGACCCTTCTCGGTCAGCCCCACGTCCACCCAACCGGTGAACAGGTTCAGGGCATTCCAGTCGCTCTCGCCGTGGCGGAGCAGCACCAGCGTGGCAGTCTCTCCCATGCCGGCAAGTCTCTCACGGCCCTATTCGTCGTCGTCTTCGTCGATCAGGTGAGCGAACGCCTCGAGGTTCTTCAGCGACTCGCCGCGGGATACCCGCCACTCCCATTCCTTCTGGATCGACGAGCGAAAACCCAACTCCAGCAATGTATTAAAGTCCGAATCGACCGCTTCGAGCACCTGCCCGAGCACCCGGTCGATCTCGTCGGCGTCCACCGACGCCAGCGACATGCGGCCCACCAGGTAGATGTCGCCGACCTTGTCCAGCGTGTAGGCCACCCCGTAGAGACGGCGGTTCCGCTTGAGCAGGAAGCGGTAAACGCCCTCGTGGTTCTCGTCGGGCTTGCGGCACACGAACGCCTCGACGCGCACCGAATGCTCGCCGACGCTCAAGATGGTGTTGGTCTTGAGTTTGCGCTCCCCGGGCAGCTCCACCACCAGCCCGGAGAGGCCGCCGTGCGCCCCCTCCTGCTTGGAGTAGGTCAGACCACTGGCCTGCAGCGCGTCCTCGATCACGCGCTCCACAGTGGAGGTCACGCACCCACCCCCCGGCGTTCGGCGGTGTACCCGCTGATCGCCCGGCGATAGCTGGCCAGCAGCGCATCGGTGGTGTTCTCCCAGGAGAACGTGGCCGCGTGCGCGGCGGCCGCGCGGCTCATCGCCTCGGCCTGCGGCGCGCGCAGGCGCAGCATCCGGTCCAGGGCGTCCGCCCATCGGTCGACGTCGTGGCCGGCCACCAGCGTGCCGGTGATCCCGTCGCGCACGGCCACCGGCAGGCCCCCGACCGCCGCGGCGACCACCGGCGTGCCACACGCCTGCGCCTCGACGGCCACCAGACCGAAGGACTCCGAGTAACTCGGCACCGCGACCAGGTTGGCGGCCTGGAACAGGGTGGCCAGGTCGGTGCGGGACTGCGGGGGCAGGAAGGTCACCCGCGCCGCGATGCCCAGGTCGTCGGCCAGCCGTCGCAGCCCGTCCGGGGACGCCAGGCCGCTGCCCGACGGGCCGCCGGCCACCACGATGCGCACGCCGGGCAACTTCGCGGCGGCACGCAACACGATGTCGGGCGCCTTCAGCGGCTGGATCCGCCCCACGAACACCACGATGTCCTCGTCGAGGGGCAATCCCAGCGCGGCCCGCGCCGCCCGACGGTCACCCGGGCGGAACACCTCGAGATCCACCCCGGGGTGGACGACGTCGATGCGCGCCGGGTCGGCGCGGTGGATCGAAATCAATTGCCTGGCTTCGTCTTCGGTGTTGACGATCAGCCGGTCCGCCTCGTCGACGACCTGCTGCTCGCCGACCGTGCGCAGCGGCGGCTCGGGCGCATCCCCCGCCGCCAGCGCCGCGTTCTTCACCGCGGCCAGCGTGTGCGCGGTGTGCACCAGCGGCACCGCCCAGCGGTCGCGGGCCAGCCAGCCGACCTGTCCGGACAGCCAATAATGCGAGTGCACGATGTCGTAATAGCCCGGCTCGTGCGACGCCTCCGCGCGCAGCACCCCGGCGGCGAACGCGCACAGCTGGGTGGGCAGGTCGTATTTGTCCAGGCCCTCGAACGGCCCCGCGACCACGTTGCGCACCAGCACACCGGGCGCCACCCGCGCGACAGGCGGGTCGGCGGACGCGGTGGCCCGGGTGAAGATCTCCACCTCGATGCCCCTCCGCGCCAGGTGCAACGCGGTTTGCAGCACGTAGACGTTCATGCCCCCGGCGTCGCCGGTGCCCGGCTGGGCCAGCGGTGAGGTGTGCACCGCCAACACTGCGACGCGGCGCGGTTTCAGCCGGAAGACGTCTTCGTGCCGCACTCTCTCATCTTTACAGGATGCCGGGCCGGCCAGCCCAACCCCCACGTCGGCTTCGCCCTAAGCGGACGGCTCGTCCGCGGCGACGTCGCGCAGCCTCGCCCCGGCCCGCCGCATCGCGCCGAGCGGGTCGGCGTACAGGCCGCCCAGCGACACGGTGCCCGCGCCGGCCTCCTGCACCCGGTTGCCGAAGACGGTGACGCGGATGTCGCGCGGCGGCAACACCGAACGTTCGGCGAACGCCGCCTCCACGTGCTCCATCGCCTCGGGGTACTCGGTGAAGGCCTGGCCACCAACCACCAGTTCGTCGGGGTTCAGCATGTCGCGCAGCAACGCCACCGCCTCCCCGAGCACGCGGCCGCGCTCGTTCAGCAGCTCTTTGGCCTGTTCGTTGCCGGCCCGGGCCACCCGCAGCAGGTCGGCGATGCCCGCGGCCGGTGCGTTGGCGCGGCCCGCGGGGGCGAACGGCAGCACCCGCAGCCGGCGCGCGGCGGCCAGCACCGCCTCGTCGCTGACCGTGGACTCCAGCTGGCCGGCGCCCCCGAGCAGCTCCGAGTGGGCGGGCAAGGTGGCGATGGTGCCGGGTCCGCTGGCGGGGCAGTGCACCCGTCCGCCGATCACCAGCGCGTAGCCCACGGTCTCGCGGGCGTAGACGTAGAGACTGGTCGGCGAGCTGGGCAGGAATCGCCGCATGCCGAGCAGGAGCTCCGCGCCGGCCATGGCGTCGACGTGCGAGGCCACCGAGACGGGCAGGCCCAGCGCGTCGGCCAGGACCGGGCCGACCGGCGCCTGCCGCCAGCCCAGCCGTGGGTGGTCGACGTGGCCGGTGGCGCTGTCGACGGTGCCGCCGATCGCGACGCCGACCCAGAGCGGGCGGCGCCGATGCCAACGCCGCAGGTAGCGGGCGGCGCTGTCGGCCAGCGACGCCAGCGCGGGCCCGGCGGGGCTGAGCGGTGTGGGTGTCTCGACGGTGTCGAGCGTGCGACCGAACAGGTCGGTGGCCACGATGCTGGTGGTCCGCGCGCCGATGTGGATGCCCAGCGTCACGAACGGCTCGTGGTTGACCTCGACCGGCACGCGGGGGCGGCCGATCGCGCCGGAGACGGCCAGGTCGGCGCGTTCCCGCAGCAAACCGGCGTCGAGCAGTGCGATGACTTGGCGGTTGACCGTCGCGATGCTCAGCGAGGTGACGCCGGCGATGACGTCACGCCCGACGGGACCGCGCAGCCGGACGGCCCGGAACACCGAGGCGGCCGCGGAGTCGGGGATGTGCAGTGCCGGCGGCAGGATCTGACGGCGTACCGTCCGGTGCCCTTTGATGCCGGCACGGTTGGGCGAATGATGAGGCTGGGTGAGGGTATTCGAGCGCACGAGCGTCCTTTGTCCGATTTTTGTTGGCCGTCACTGGCCACACCTGAAAATCAGGAGCGGCAAAGTGCGCGACAACAACACGCACCCGCCGCGCAAAGACACGCGGTGGTGGTGCTGGACATGGCGCTGAGGTGCACTCCGAAAATTTAGCACGTTCACTAAGGTTGTTTCGATGGTTGGAAATGTCAGGAATGAGCGGGTCGCGGTGGTCACGGGCGCCAGTTCCGGGATCGGGGAGGCGACGGCCCACACCCTTGCTGCGCAGGGCTTTCACGTGGTCGCGGTGGCGCGGCGGGCGGCCCGGATCAACGCCCTGGCCAGGGAGATCGGCGGGACGGCGATTGTGGCCGACGTCACAGACGACGCCTCGGTCGCTTCGCTGGCCGACGAGCTGGCCCGGGTCGACGTGCTGGTCAACAACGCGGGCGGGGCCCGCGGGCTCGCACCGGTTATCGACGCCGATCTCGAGCATTGGCGGTGGATGTGGGAGACCAACGTGATGGGCACGCTGCGGGTCACCCGCGCGCTGCTGCCCAAGCTCATCGATTCCGGCGACGGCCTGATCGTCACGGTGACTTCCGTTGCCGCACTTGAGGTTTACGACGGCGGCGCCGGGTATACCGCGGCCAAACACGGCCAGGGAGCGCTGCACCGCACGCTGCGCGGGGAGCTGCTGGGCAAGCCGGTGCGGCTGACCGAGATCGCACCGGGTGCCGTCGAGACCGAGTTTTCGCTGGTTCGCTTCGACGGCGATCAACAGCGCGCCGACGCCGTGTACACCGGGATCACCCCGCTGGTCGCCGAGGACGTCGCCGAGGTGATCGGCTTCGTGGCCTCCCGGCCGCCCCACGTCGACCTCGACCTGATCGTCCTGAAGCCGCGCGATCAGGCGTCGGCCACCCGCTTTAACCGCCGGGGCTAGTGCTCGTGGTCGTGGTCGTCGGTGTGCCGGACAGGCTCGGAGCGGTCGACGGCGTGACCGGCGCGGTGACCGGGATCTGCGTCGACGGCGGACGCGTGGTGGGCGGCGGCAGCGCCGACATCGCCACCCAGGTGTCCCAGTCGACCGCCCAGTCCCAGATGTCACCGTCGGAGTAGGACAGCTGGATCGAGCTTCCGGTCACCTCCACCGGGTCGCCGTACATCGCCGACTGGTAGTACTGCTCCGCGTCGCCGGTCGACAGGTTGATGCAGCCGTTGGTGACGTTGCTGTTGCCCTGCGCGCCCGCGCTGGACGGGTTGGCGTGGATGAATTCGCCGTTATTGGAAATCCGCACCGCCCAACGCTCGTGGGCGTTGGTGTAGCCGGCGGCCGGGTTGGACATGTAGAAGTCCGAGTACTTCTCGGTGACGACGTGGATGCCGTTGCGGGTGACGTTGCGCGCCTTGTCGGCCTCGCCGTAGCTGCAGGGGAAGTCCATGATGACGCCCGCGTCGGTGACGACCTGGATGCGGTGCGAGGAGACCTCGGCCTTCACCACCTGCCGCCGGCCGATGTTGATGTTCAGCGAGATGTCGTCGGCGCCGTACGCGCCGCCGCCGAACGGCACACCGTAGAGCTTGGCGTCGACGTTGACGGTGGTGCCCGCGGGGTAGTACTCGCGGGTGCGGTAGTGCACCCGCGCGCCCGCCGCCTCGTCGGGCAGCCAGGCCCAGCTGCCCTCGACGGGCGGATTCGTGGTGACGGTCAGCGCCTTCTCCACGGCGGCCTTGTCGGTGATCGGCGCGTCGAACTGGATGATGATCGGCGCCGCCACCCCCACCGTCTGCCCGTCGGCCAGCTGGAACGCCCCGCTGATCTTCTTGCTGGGCGACACCGTGGTGAACTTGCCCGCGACCGGGATGGCCTTGCCGTCGTGCCCGACCGCCGACCCGCTCCAGGTGTAGGTCGAGTCGTAGCCCAGCGGCTCGGTGACCGAGTACACCGTGCGGTCGGAGTTGAACTTGCCCGCCACGGCCTTGCCCGCGGAATTCGTCAGCGCCACGTGCTGGAACCAGCCGTCGCTGATCTGGACGCTGATCGGAGCGATCGGCACCACGTTCTCGGTCGCGTCGGCCGGCTGGAACCTCAGCTGCGGCGCGGGCTGCTCCTTCTTCTCGGCCTGCTTGGCCGTGGTGCCGCTGCACGCGGCCAATAGGCTCGGGGCGAAGACTCCCAGTCCGAGGGTCGCCAAGGCCACGCGCCGGTTGATCGGCGGCGGGGTCTGTGACGTGCTCACGAAAGTCAAAGATACCGGGCAAAATCCATCATCTCCGCCGCGACAAATCGGGGTCGGGGCGGTCGTGCGAAGGATTCCGAGCTACAGCCTGCAGCCGAGCAGGACAGGCTCGGGTTTCAGTGTGACACCAAACACATCGTGAACTCCGTCGCGGACGGTGCGGGCCAGTGCGATCACGTCCTCGGTGGTGGCGCCGCCGCGGTTGGTCAGCGCCAGCGCATGCTTGGTGGACAACCGGCACCGGGCCGCCGGGTCGTCGGGATAGCCCTTGGCGAAGCCGGCCCGCTCCACCAGCCATCCGGCGGCCAGCTTGACGCCGTCCGGTGCCGGGTAGTGCGGGACCGGCCCGTCCACGCTGCGGGCCAGCCGCTCGTACGCCTCGGGCGCGACCACCGGGTTGGTGAAGAACGAGCCCACGCTCCAGGTGTCGTGATCGCCCGGGTCGAGCACCATGCCCTTGCGGCCGCGCAGCGTGAGCACCGCCCGCCGGACCGCCCGGGGGTCGGCACGCTCACCGCCGGCGACGCCCAGTGCGGCCGCGACTTCGCCGTAGCGCAGCGGCGCACTGCGGCCCGAGGCGTCCAGCGCGAACTCGACTTCCAGTACCAGCCAAGGCATTTCGAACGCGGAGTGAGCGGCCCGCTTGAAAACGCTGGTGCGGTAGCCGAAGCCGAGCTCGGCGCCGGGCACCCAGCGGACCTCCCCGCTACCGCGATCCAGTATCCGCACCCGGGTGAGGGTGTCGGAGACCTCGGCGCCGTATGCCCCGACGTTCTGCACCGGGGTCGCCCCGGCCGAACCGGGGATCCCGGACAGGCATTCCAGGCCACCCAGACCGTGCTCGATGGCGCTGACCACGACGTCGTCCCAGACCGCACCGGCCTCCGCGCGAACCAGGTTGCCGTCGACGGCGATGCCGCGGTTGGCCAGCCGCACCGCGGTGAGGTCGGTCAGGGTGTCGGCGATCACCAGGTTGGAGCCGCCGGCGAACACCAGCACCGGGCCACGTTCTCCCGCATGGCTTTCGGCGTCCAGCCCCCGCACCACGTCGAGCACCTGCCGGGTGCTGGTGCAGGTGATCAGGCGGCGCGCCACCGGCCCGATCCGCAACGTCGTCAGCGGCGCGAGCGACACCGCCTCGGCGACATGCGCGCCGGCGAATGTCGAACCGGCATCGCTGGATTTCATGGCCCGTAACGGTAGCCTCACCTGCTATGCCGCGTTCATTCGACTTGTCGGCCGACTACGACGGCAGCGTTGAAGAGGTGCACCGGGCCTTCACCGACGAGACCTATTGGCGGGCACGGCTGGCCGGATCCGGTGTCGACCTGGCCACGCTGGAGTCGATGCGGGTCGGCGGCGACACCGGGGACGACGACACCGTCGAGGTGGTGACCATCCAGGTCATCCACAGCCACAATCTGCCGGGGATGGTCACGCAATTGCACAGCGGCGATCTGCGCATCCGCCGCGAGGAGACCTGGGGACCGGTCGCCGACGGCGCGGCGCGGGGCTCCGTGGTCGGCGCGATACTCGACGCCCCTGTGCAGCTCACGGGCACCGCCACGCTGTCGCCGATCCTGGAGACCGGCGGCGCGCGGCTGAGCTTCCGGGCCACCGTCCAGGTACGCGTCCCGATCATCGGCGGCAAGCTGGAGAACATCATCGGCACCCGACTGGCCGAGCTGGTGGCCGCCGAACAACGGTTCACCACCGAGTGGATCGCCGGAATGGCGTGACCTCCCGGGCCTAAGCTGGCGCCCATGCGAATCGCGTTGGCGCAGATCTCCAGCGGCACCGATCCGGACGAGAACCTCCAGCTGGTGCGCGAGTACAGCGGACGGGCCGCCGACGCGGGCGCGGACCTGGTGGTGTTCCCGGAGGCGACCATGTGCCGGTTCGGTGTTCCGTTGGCGCCGGTCGCCGAGCCGCTCGAAGGCCCGTGGGCGACGGGTGTGCGGCGCACCGCGACCGACTGCGCGATCACGGTGATCGCCGGCATGTTCACCCCGGCCGGGGACGGCCGGGTGAAGAACACGTTGATCGCGGCCGGACCCGGCAGCCCCAACGAGCCCGACACCCACTACGACAAAATCCACCTTTACGACGCGTTCGGGTTCACCGAGTCGCGCACCGTCGCGCCCGGGCGCGAGCCGGTGGTGATCACGGTCGCCGGCGTCCGGGTGGGGTTGAGCGTCTGTTACGACATCCGCTTCCCGGCGCTGTACATCGAGCTGGCCCGCCGGGGCGCCCAGCTGATCGTCGTAAGCGCGTCCTGGGGCGCGGGCCCGGGCAAGCTCGACCAGTGGACGTTGCTGGCGCGGGCGCGCGCGCTGGACTCGATGACGTACGTCGCGGCCGCCGGCCAGGCCGACCCGGGCGCCCCGCTGACCGATTCGGGCGCGCCCACGGGGGTGGGCGGCAGCCTGGTGGCCTCCCCGTTCGGCGAAGTCGTCGCGTCGGCCGGCTCCGGGCCGGAGTTGGTGGTCGCCGACATCGACGTCGAGCGGGTGGCGAAGGCCCGCGAGAGCATCGCGGTGCTGCGCAACCACTCAGATTTCGCTCAGCTGGATAGGGCAGAATCGGTCGGGTGACGAACCCACAAGGACCACCTAACGACCCGTCGACGTGGGGCCGTCCCGGCAACCAGGGCCACTTCGGCCAGCCCCCCACCGAGCGCCCGACCGAGCGGATCAACACCGGCGGCCCCGCCGCGCCGCCGCCGCCGGCCGCCGGTCCGCTGCCGGGTCAGACCGAGCGGCTCGGTACGCCCCCGCCGAACATGCAGCGGCCCGATTACCCGCCGCCTCCGCCACCGACCCCGCCCGCGGGCCCGACGGAGAAGCTGGCCACGCCCGGTGGGGACACCACGCCGGGGAAGAGGAAGCGCCGCTTCCTGCGCGACCCGCTGTCGGTCGTGCTGGTCTGCATCATCGTGGTCTGCCTGGTGATCGCCGGGCTGGTCGGCGCCGAGTTATACGTCCGCCACGTCGCCAACAGCAAGGTCGCCGAGGCGGTGGCGTGCGAGGTCAAGGACCAGGCCACCGCGTCGTTCGGGGTGGCACCGCTGATGCTGTGGCAGCAGCTCACCAAGCACTACACCAACATCTCGGTGACGACGGCGGGCAATCAGGTCCGCGACGCCAAGGGCATGAAGATCGACATCAACATCCGCAACGTCCAGCTCAAGAACACCGCGGACTCCAAGGGCACCATCGGGTCGCTCGACGCGAACGTCACGTGGACGTCGGACGGGATCAAGGAATCCGTCCAGAACGCGATTCCGGTGCTCGGCCCGTTCGTGACCAATACGGTGACGACGCATCCCAACGACGGCACCATCGAGCTGAAGGGCATGCTGGACAACCTCACCACCAAGCCGGTGGTGTCGGGCACTGGCCTGCAGCTGCAGATCGTGAGCTTCAACGCGCTCGGGTTCACCATGCCCAAGGAGTCGGTGCAGTCGACGCTGGACGACTTCACGTCGCAGTTCACCAAGAACTACCCGCTGGGCATCCACGCAGACAGCGTCCAGGTCACCCCGACCGGTGTGACCAGTCACTTCTCGACGCAGAACGCCAGCATCCCCACCGGCAACAACAACGACCCCTGCTTCGCCAACCTCTGAGGGTCTAGGCCGTCCGGCAACGATGCGCGCCGGTACGGCGTGTTGTAGGGGTACCGCCCGCTTGCGGGGGAGCGCCGGACCATTCAGCCAAGCCCGTCGAGCACCGCCCGGGTGCCGGACAGGCCGAGCCGGGTGGCGCCCGCGTCCAGCATCGCCAGTGCCGCGGCGGCGTCGCGGATGCCGCCGCTGGCCTTCACGCCCAGCCGGCCGCCGACGGTCTGGCTCATCACGGCGACCGCCCGAACCGAGGCGCCGCCCGCGGGATGGAACCCGGTCGAGGTCTTGACGAAGTCGGCGCCGGCATCCTCGGCCGCGCGGCACACCTGGATCAGCGTGTCCTCGTCCGTCCCGGAGAACAGCACCGCCGACTCCACGATCACCTTGAGCACGGCGCCGGGGACGGCGGCGCGCACGGCCGCGATGTCGGCCCGTACGGCGCCGATGTTGCCGGCCAGCGCGGCGCCGATGTCGATGACCATGTCGACCTCGGCGGCGCCCGATGCCACGGCCTGTTCGGCCTCGTGCGCCTTGACCGCCGAGGTGTGCTTGCCCGACGGGAAACCCGCCACGCTGGCCACGGGTACGCCTCCCCCGGCTCGCACGGCGACGGGCACCATCGACGGCGAGACGCACACGGCGTAGACGCCCAATTCGGCGGCCTCGACGACCAGGGCGGCCACGTCCGCCTCCGTGGCCTCGGGCTTGAGCAGGGTGTGGTCGACCATCGCCGCCAACTGCGCCCGGGTGGGTTTGCTCGCCACTAGAACCTTTCTTCGGGTGCGCCCGGGTTGCACCCGGAGGCCGCCATTTCGGCGTCGTCGACGACGGGCCGCCACGGCTCCAGGTTCCAGCTGGTCTTACCGGGCTCCGCCACCTCGGCGAACTGCCAGTGACAGATGAACTGCGCGCGCATTCCGGGGGTGTCGGCATTCGGCGACAGCGCCAGCACCTCGCCCCACGCCTCGTCGGCGAGGGCCGAATCGCCGGGCTGCTGCCTGGCGGCCTGCCGGCCAGACGGCGTGGGGAAGACCCGCAGGCTACTCAGGCCGTGCCACTGCCCCCACTCGGTGTGGTCGATGAACGGCGGCGACACCGTGACCGGGTCCGCAGCGACGGCACCCGCCGGGCCCCACAGCGCGACAAGCACCGCCGCCGGCATCGCCAGCAGGGCTTTCATCCCGCTAGCGCGACTTACCTTGAATTTCCAGCAGCTTCGGCCGCACGTCGACCAGATACACGCCCGCCGCACACGCGGCGATGGCCATCCCGAGTACCCCGAAAACAAAACTCAGGATGGATGTCAGCGCGACAGCCCCACCGAGGATCACCAGCCACACCGGCTTGGTCAGCTTGTCGGCGGCGGTGTATGCATCGGGCCGCTGCAACGCGGCGTGCACGAACGCATATACCGCCGTGACCAAGACGGCGATCTGCAAGACCAGCATGACGGTACCCACGAGGTGGCTCACGCCTTAAGCGTATGCGGGCGCCATCGGAATCGTCGACTCAGAGTTGCCCGAAGGACAACTCCGAGTCGACCGCTCGACTTACTTCTGGGTGACCTTCTTGGCGGCGGCCTTCTTGGCCGGAGCCTTCTTGGCCGGAGCCTTCTTGGCGGGCGCCTTCTTCGCGACGGCCTTCTGCGCCTTCTGGGCGGTCTCGTCGGACTTCTTGGGCAGCTCGATGCCGACCAGCTTGGCCGCGCGCTCACCGACGGCGCGGGTCTGCGATGCGACGGTGCCCAGCGCCTCCTGCGTCAGCTCGACGGCCTGGTCCACGTAGCCCTCGGCGCGGGCGGAGGCGTCGTCCAGACCGGTCTGGCTGCGCAGCCGCTGCAGGGCGGCCTCGCCCCGCTCGACCAGCTCGTTGTACCGGTTGGTCGCCGCGTCCAGGTAGCCCTCGGCCGCCTTGCGCAGTTCCTCGCTGGTGAACCGCTCGCGGAGCTCGCCGAGCTGCTCGGGCAGGTCCTCCTGCAACTTGGTCAGGCGAGCGCGGCTCTCCTCAACCCGGCTGCGGGTGTCCGCGCGGGTCTCTTCTGCGCGGTCACGCAGGTTGGCGATCAATTCGTTGACCGTCGCCAGAGCCAGGTCTGCCGCGCCGAGGGCCGCCAGCAGCGGAGCTCGCAAGTCCTCGATATTCGTGTTGTCCGCCATGGTTTTTCCTTTCATGGTTTTCCGTTATCGGCGTTCTTGGGTTTCTTCGGTGTTGTTGTGGGAGCCAGGCGCGCCCGTTTCTCCGCCGGCGACTGCCGGATCCTCGCTTCTGGGTAACCCGGGCGGTGGGTGGTTAATACGTCGCCACCCGCTAGCCGTTGGGTTCGGTCGGACACTCCTCGCTGGTTGGTTCGCTGGATTCGTTTTGGTGGGTGAACGATGTGTAGATGTCGAGCAGAACCTGCTTTTGCCGCTCGGTGATCGCGGTATCGGTGATGATGGCGTCGCGCACCTGATTCTTGTCGCTGGGCTCGAGGATCCCGGCCCGCACGTAGAGCACCTCGGCGGAGACCCGCAGCGCCTTCGCGATCTGGTTGAGCACGTCGGCCGAAGGCTTGCGCAATCCACGCTCCACCTGGCTCAGGTAGGGATTGCTGACGCCGGACTTTTCGGCGAGTTGGCGCACCGAGACCTGCGCGAGTTCGCGCTGGCTCCGGATGAAACTACCGATGTCCGATGCCATGTCGGAGGCGGCGTTGGACACCTTGGCGGAGAGCTTCTCCTCGGGCGCCATTGCGTGCTCCTGGCTCGGACGATCGACCGTGACGCCCACAGACTACTACAAGTGCTTGCTATTGCAAGCACTTGTTAGCACTACTAGAAAAGTAGCTGCGCCACGGCGTAGATGACCAGCCCCGCCAACGAGCCCACCACGGTGCCGTTGATCCGGATGAACTGCAGGTCACGGCCCACGTGCAGCTCGATGCGCCGGCTGGCCTCCTCGGCGTCCCAGCGCTCGATGGTGTCGGTGATGATCGCGGTGATCTCCACCCCGTATTGCGAAACCAGGTGCTGGGCCGCGCGCACGATCCAGTTGTCCACCTTGTCGCGCAGGTCGGCGTCATCGCGCAGTGACTCCCCGATGCGGACCACCGTGTCACTGATGCGGGTCCGCAGCGTGCTGGACGGGTCATCCACGCCCTCGAGCACCAGCCGTTTCAGCGTCTTCCAGGCGGTCGCGGCGGCGTTGGCGATCTCGTCGCGCGCCATCAGCTGTTCCTTGATCGCGTCCGCGCGCGCGATGGTCTCCGCGTCGTTTTGCAGGTCGTCGGCGAATTCGAACAAGAACCGGGTGGCCGACCGGCGCAGCTCGTGATCCGGATTCCGACGCACCTTGTCGGTGAAGTCCATCAGCTCACGGTGAATGCGGTCGCCGACCAGGTGGTCGACGAAGCGCGGCGACCACGTCGGGGAGTCGCGCTCGACCACCCGTTGGATGACCTCACCGGCGTTCAGCGACCACTGGAAGGCGCGGTCGGCCAGCAACTGGATCAACGCCTCCTGCCGATTCTCGGCCAGCAGGGTCGCCAATACCCGTCCGACCGGCGGTCCCCACTGCGGCTCGGCGATGCGGCGCACGATCATGCGGTCGATCACCTGCTGGACGTCGTCGTCACGGAGCAGCTCGACCAGCACCCGCAGCACCGTCGCGGTCTCGGCGGCCACCCGCTGGGCGTGCGCGGTCTCCGACAGCCACTTGCCGAGCCGTCCGGGCACCTGGGCGTCTCGCAGCTTGGTCTCCACCACCGGCGCCGACAGGAAGTTCTCCCGGACGAAGGTGCCCAGGCCCTCGCCGAGCTGATCCTTCTTGCGCTTGATGATCGCGGTGTGCGGGATAGGAATGCCCAGCGGATGCCGGAACAGCGCCGTCACCGCGAACCAGTCGGCCAGCGCGCCCACCATCCCGGCCTCGGAGGCGGCTCCGACGTAACCGACCCAGGCGCCGAGGTGGGCGTGGGCCTGGGCCCACCGGCAGGCGAGGAACAGCACGCTGGCGCCGATCAGGAAGCTCAGCGCCACCGCCTTCA
>NZ_LZKD01000183.1:0-1398 GCF_001668695.1 Mycobacterium sp. E2497 | reverse complement strand
GATGACCCCTCACGATCTCGCCGACATCGAAGCCATCAAGCAGGTCAAGTACCGGTACCTGCGCGCGCTGGACACCAAACACTGGGACGACTTCGCCGACACGCTCGCCGAGGACATCAAGGCCGACTACGGGCCGTCGCTCGGCAACGAGTTGCACTTCACCAACCGCGACGACCTGGTGGAGTACATGCGGACCTCGCTGCCCGCGAACGTCATCACCGAGCACCGGGTGACCCATCCCGACATCACCGTGACCGGCGACACCGCAACGGGCAGTTGGTATCTGCAGGACCGGGTGATCGTCGCCGACCTCAACTTCATGCTGATCGGTGCGGCGTTCTACCGCGACACCTACCGGCGCACCGACGCCGGCTGGAAGATCGCCCAGACCGGCTACGACAGGACCTACGACGCCACAATGTCGTTGGAAGGCATGAACTTTCAGGTCAAGCCCGGCCGGGCCCTGGCCACCGAGGGCAGCTGACCCGCTACTTGGTGATGGCGATCACCGCGCCGGGCTGCAGCCATTTCATGATCGACACCAGCTGAGCGTCGTCGACCGCGACGCATCCCTCGGTGGGCTTCCCGTCGGTGGTGTGGAAGAAGAACGCCGCGCCGCCGCCGGGGGTCTTGTTCTTGTTGACGCCCATCACGACCGCGTGCTTGTACTGCGGGATCTGCAGGTTCTCGCTCTCGGCGGTGTTGAACGGGCACTGCGCCTTCTGGCACACCTGCATGGAGTTGAAGGTCGGGCTGTGGTCGTCGCCGCTCCACCAGTGATTGGGCCCCACCTGCGTATACGGCAGCGCCGTACCGGGATTGGGCGCGGTGCCGAACGCGGAATCCAGGGTGTAGACCCCCATCGGGGTGGCCGGCACCCCGCTCTTGGCCTGCGGCGCCATGCCCGCCGAACCGACGTGGGTGGGAACGCCGGTCCGCAGCGCCTGCCAGCCGGCGGCCGTGCGCTGATAGATGTCCATCGTCGCGTTGGACCCGCCGGTGCTCATCACCGAGACCACCTGCGTCGCATTGCCCACGGCGTTGGCGAACCAGGGGGCGCCGGCCGCCGCGGCGAGCGGCGCCAGGGCCAGCGACGCGAAAAGTGCGCACGCCGAAGCGGTCAGCGAGGCGAGCAGTCGGCGCATGACCTCAATCGTCAAACCCGCGCAGCGCCAGGTCAAGTAAAGGTTCGGCCCCGGTTAGGTCACCGGACCGTGATCAAATCACCGGCGTCGCAGGCATTTCGGGAGACCGGCGCGCCCGCGGGCCGAATCACCGTGAAACACAACAGGAAATACAGGTAGCCCAGCGACCAGCCGGCCAGCACGTCGGACGGGTAGTGCACGTTCAGCGCCACCCGGGAGATCCCCGCGGCCAGCACGCTCACCGCGACCGCCG